>CAVJRB010000330.1:3789-7058 GCA_963651655.1 bacterium
TGAAAAAGTATTTTTACAATTACTGCAATACGTTAAGTTGTGAAAGCATCCTGGTAAATTCCTTGACAAAAACAGACAGCCTTTGTATACTTGCAAGTATTAAAAGACAAAGGCTTTGAAGGGAACAAGTAGCCCTGGGAAGAGCTTACAGAGAGCTGCCGGATGGTGAGAGGCGCATGCAGAACCCCAGAGAAGAATACAGGCGAATACATCCCGGAGCTTTGCACCGAACGGTTTTTCCTGTTGCAGAGAAAAGCAGGAATGCGCTCAGTAGGCTGCAACGGAGTGGCATACGTTATCATGCCGGGGTGATTGATACAGTCACTTATCGAGGCAGGAAGTGCGAGCTTTCTGTAAATTTAGGTGGTAACGCGGGACCCGGTTCTCGTCCTAAAGGGACAAGAGGAACCGGGTATTTTTTTATTCAGGAGGAAAATAAAATGACAGTTTGGGAAGAACTGAAAGCCAGAGGGCTGATCGCCCAGGTAACTGACGAAGATGAGATCAAAGAAATGGTAAACAACGGTAAGGCTACCTTCTACATCGGATTTGACCCTACCGCAGACAGCCTTCATGTAGGACACTTTATGGCACTTTGCCTGATGAAGCGTCTTCAGATGGCAGGAAACAGACCAATCGCCCTTCTTGGCGGCGGAACCGGTATGATTGGTGACCCATCCGGAAGAACTGATATGCGTCAGATGCTGACCAAGGAAACCATCCAGCACAACATCGACTGCTTCAAGAAACAGATGGAGCGTTTTATTGACTTTTCCGATGGCAAGGCGCTCATGGTAAACAATGCTGAGTGGCTGATGAATTTGAATTATGTAGAGCTTCTTCGCGAGGTTGGAGCTCACTTTTCCGTTAACCGTATGCTGACTGCTGAGTGCTACAAGCAGCGTATGGAAAGAGGCTTAAGCTTCCTGGAATTCAACTACATGATCATGCAGAGCTACGACTTCTACATGCTGTACCAGAAATACGGCTGCAACATGCAGTTCGGAGGAGATGACCAGTGGAGCAACATGCTCGGCGGTACAGAGCTGATCCGCCGTAAGCTTGGCAAAGATGCATACGCTATGACCATCACCCTTCTTCTGAACTCTGAGGGCAAGAAGATGGGCAAAACACAGTCCGGCGCTGTATGGCTTGATCCGAACAAGACCTCTCCATTTGATTTCTACCAGTACTGGAGAAATGTAGATGACGCAGACGTGATCAAATGCATGAAGCTTCTTACCTTCCTTCCGTTAGAAGAAATCCAGGAGATGGAGAAATGGGAAGGCAGCCAGCTGAATAAGGCAAAAGAGATCCTTGCATTCCAGCTTACAGAGCTTGTTCACGGAACTGAGGAAGCAAAGAAAGCAGAAGCAGGAGCAAAGGCCCTTTTCGCAGGCGGAGCAGACACAGAGCACATGCCTACAACAGAGCTTGCAGCAGAGGATTTCGATGAGGAAGGAAACATCGACCTGATCAGCCTTCTTGTAAAATCCGCACTGGTAACCACCCGCTCCGAGGGAAGAAGAGCCATCGAGCAGGGCGGCGTTTCTGTAGACGGCGAGAAAGTAATGGACATCAAACATGTACTTTCCAAGGATGCCCTTACAGGTGACGGCGTTGTCCTCAAGAGAGGAAAGAAGAAATTCAATAAAGTATTTACAAAATAATTTTGACCGTAATAAAGATCTATGATATCATATAGACTATGCAAGCATTTCCGGTGCAGCAGCTGCGGCTTCTGCACCCAAAGAGGAAATGCACTTCTTTATTGCGTAGGAGGAGATTTGAAATGAAGAAATACGGAGTAAACGAACTTCGAAAAATGTTTCTGGATTTCATGGAGAGCAAGGGACATCTTGTACTGAAAAGCTTTCCATTGGTTCCACAGGGCGATAAAAGTGTCCTGCTGATCAACGCAGGAATGACACCACTGAAACCATATTTCACAGGAGCAGAGAAACCACCGCGTACAAGAGTAAGTACCTGTCAGAAATGTATCCGTACAGGCGATATCGAGAATGTAGGTAAGACAGCACGTCACGGTACCTTCTTCGAGATGCTTGGAAACTTCTCTTTTGGAGATTACTTTAAGACAGAAGCCATCCACTGGTCCTGGGAGTTTTTAACAGAGGTAGTTGGATTGGATCCGAACCGTCTTTACCCGTCTGTATACCTTGAGGATGACGAGGCTTTCGATATTTGGAACAAAGAAATCGGAATTCCGGCAGAGCGTATTTTCAAATTCGGCAAAGAGGACAACTTCTGGGAGCACGGCGCAGGTCCATGCGGTCCATGTTCAGAGATCTACTATGACCGCGGAGAGAAATACGGCTGCGGCAAGCCAGGATGTACAGTAGGATGCGACTGCGACCGTTACATGGAAGTATGGAACAACGTATTTACCCAGTTTGAGAATGATGGAAACGGCAACTACACAACCCTGAAACAGAAGAACATTGATACTGGTATGGGACTTGAGCGTCTGGCTGTTGTTGTTCAGGACGTAGATTCTATTTTCGATGTAGATACCATCTGTTCCCTTCGCAACCTGGTAAGCAAGATTTCTGGAAAGGAATACGGCGTACACCATGAGGATGACGTTTCCATCCGTCTGATCACAGACCATATCCGTTCCGCTACATTCATGATTTCCGATGGAATCATGCCGACCAATGAGGGAAGAGGATACGTACTTCGCCGTCTGATCCGCCGTGCTGCAAGACACGGAAGACTTCTTGGAATTGAAGGCAACTTCCTTGCAACCTTAAGTGCAGAAGTAATCAGCGGTTCCAAAGACGGATATCCGGAGCTGGAAGAGAAGAAGGACTTCATCTTCAACGTTCTTACCAATGAGGAGAACCAGTTCGGCAAGACCATCGACCAGGGACTTCGCATCCTGGCAGATATGGAAGAAGCTATGAATGCAGCAGGAGAGAAGACTCTTTCCGGCGAGAACGCATTCAAATTATATGACACTTACGGATTCCCTCTTGACCTGACCAAGGAAATCCTTGAGGAAAAAGGCTACGAGATCGACGAGGATGGCTTCAAGGCTGCTATGGATGAGCAGAGAGTCAAGGCGAGAAATGCACGTGCCGTGACGAACTACATGGGTGCGGATGCGACCGTATACGACCAGATTCCGGCGGCGATCACTTCTGAGTTTGTCGGATATGATACACTGACATGCGAGTCAAGGATCGAGGTTCTGACGACCGAGACGGAGCTGACCGAGGCACTGACCGAGGGCGTGCGTGGTACGGTGA
>CAVJRB010000331.1:0-3889 GCA_963651655.1 bacterium
ATCTTATTTTGTTCTTTCTCCAGCCTTCCCATTTTGAAATCCCCCGTTTTGCGCCCTCAAGCAAACCTGCAAAAATTCAGCATTTTTGCTCAAAAAAGTATTTCTTTTATTATACTCCCATGTAAATATGCTGTCAATTTACATATTTCGACAGCGGTTTCAAAATGTTCGGCATTTTCAGATTTTCTTAATTGTTTTCCATTTTCCGGTACGGTATTCCCGGTAGGAAATGAGGAAATTGGCAGTCCAGCCAATAGGCACTGCGTACCAGACGCAGGCAATTCCAAAGCGCGGTGCCAGGGTCATGGCCATGATCACGCGGATGCTTAAATTCACCAGATTGGCGATGGTAAACATTTTCATGTCCCCGGCGCCTCTAAGAACGCCGTCCACTGCCATCTTAAAGCCGATCATGCAGAAGAAAAATCCCATAAAGGTCAGATAGGACCGTCCGGTGGCAAGCGCCGTGTGGCTGCCCTCTGTTCCAAGAAACAGGGTGATCAGCTGTCCCGGGAAAAGCTCCAGCACGATGCAGATGAGAACGGAAAAGAACACCACCAGCTTATTGGCCTGTATATATCCTTTTTTCACACGTGCCTGCTCTCCTGCCCCGATATTCTGGGCAGTGTAGGAAGAAATGGCGTTTCCGATGGCTGCCATCGGCACAATGCAGATGGATTCGATACGCATTCCCGCGGAAAATCCAGCCAGGGCTTCCGCTCCGAAGCTGTTTACCACAGACTGTACCAGCATCATGCCGATGGATACGGTAGACTGCTGAAGGATGGAAGGAAGGGCAATTTTTGTCATGGGAAGAAGCTCTTCCGGGGCAAACACTCCCTCAGAATCCCCGGCAAGCCCTCCTAATACTTTCAGAAGAACCGCAAAGGAGCCTACCACAGATACGCCCTGTGCGATCAGGGTTGCCCATGCAACGCCTGCCACATCCAGCCCGAAGTCTGCCACAAAGATCCAGTCCAGCACAATGTTGAACACAGAGGAAAAAATCAGGAAGTACAAAGGAATCCGTGATTTTCCCAGTGCATTGAACATGGAGGACAATACGTTGTACATAAACAGGAAAGGAAGTCCCAGGAAATAAATTTTCAGATAAGTAACGGACATATCCAGAACTTCTGCCGGGGTGTTCAGGGCCACCATAATGTTCCGGCCAAGGAGGTAGCCAAAGCCTCCAAGGAGCACACTGATCACAAGAAAGGCGATCAGGGCGGTATAAATAGCCTTTTTCAGCTTGCCGTAGCTTCCCTGTCCGAAGTACTGGCTTACGATCACCGAGGCGCCGATCCCGCCGCCAATGGCAATGCAGATAAAAATATTGGTCAGAGAGTAAGCAGCGCCTACTGCTGCCAGCGCCGTCTCTCCCACCAGACGTCCCACAATGGCGGAGTCTGCCATGGTATACGCCTGCTGAAACAGATTCCCGATGATCATGGGAAGGGAGAAGAAAACAAGCGCCTTCAAGGGCTTCTCTGTAATCAGGTAGTCATTTTGCATTTCAAGTTCCTCGTTTAAAATTATTTTTGTATACGCTCTTTTTAACTGTATGCGTTGTAGCCTGATTAGTTTACCAGAGAGAAAGAACAGATCGAAAAGAAATCTGCTACGGAACAGAAACTCTACTACAAGGAGCTTCTGAACGCGGAGCCTGCAGGATCTGTATTTCGGCTGCAGGCTTATTTCCATTATGCCAGACTTTTCTATGAGGATGGGGATTTCCACAAATCCAGGGAAATATTGGAGCCTGTTATGATCAATTACCAGAGCTATCCCTATGATCCCATACTTGTGCCTTGCTTTAACCTGATGGGCATCTCCTGCCACTGCGAGACAGAATACCAGCTTTCCCGGTATTTTTACAATAAAGCGCTGCAGATTGCCAGGGAACACAATGACTGCCTTTATTTTTCTTATGAGTATAACAATATTGCGGCCGCTTATATTGCCCAGGAAAATTTCGAGAAAGCCCTTCATTATATTTCACTGGCAGAGGAGGCTCTTTCTGACAGTGATGAGGAAATGGGCGCTTATGTGTTTGTGAACAAAACCATTATCTACTACAACCTTGGCCGCCTTGATGAGGCTTTCCAGGCTTATCAGCTCAGCCAGGAGCTTTATCACGCGGAGGAACTGCTGCCGGATGATTACCTGATCTGGGGGACTTCCCTTTTTTACAGGCTTGGACAGACCGAGCAGTATGAACAGAACAAAAAAGAAGTTCTGCAAAAGCTGGATCAGATGTGTTCTGCAGAATATATGGATGCCTGCAAGGTTTTGTTCGACTGCGGGCTGGATGCACGGGATTATGAGCTTGTCCACAAGATCATTTCTTCCATGGAGCAGTATCTGGTGAAGTATCCCAAGGAGCTCCGGATGGGCGTAAGGGTGGAAGAATTGAAATTCCGACTGGCGGAGAAGCAAGACAAGCCCCAGGATATGCTGACTGCCATCGAAAAGAAAAACTTTTACAAGCATCAGATCATTGCCCTTTCTGAGCAGCAGCGGGCTTTTACCTATGAGCAGTTTCTTCTGGTAAATGATGATCTTCGGAAGGCCATTGAGAATAAAGAAAAGGCCAGCCAGGTGAAAACCCAGTTTCTGTCCAATATGTCCCATGATATGCGCACACCGATTAACGGGATCATTGGAATGCTGAATATTATAAAGAAGAACCGGGAGGATCAGGACCGTGTGGATGACTGTCTGGACAAGATCGCCCTGTCTGCGGAGCATCTTCTCTCCCTGATCAACAATGTGCTGGATATGACCAAGCTGGAATCCGAGTCTATCCATGTGGAAAAGGAGCCTTTTGAACTGGATCAGGTGTGCCGTGAGGCCATGGAGCTGGTCACCTTCCAGGCTACAGAGGCAGGGCTTCATGTTCATGAGGAGCATGACGATGTGCAGGGAATCCGCCTGCTGGGAAGTCCTTTGTATCTGAAAAAGATCCTGCTGAACCTGTTTAGCAACAGCATTAAGTATAATAAGCCGGAGGGGCATATTTATACCCGCATGCGCATTGTAAAGCGAAGTGAGACTTCCATTACCTGTGAATTTCAGATTCGGGATACCGGGATCGGGATGACTGAGGAGTTTATAAAGGAGAAGCTGTTCCGGCCTTTTACCCAGGAGCAGAGCTCGGCCCGCTCCTATTATGAAGGGTCCGGCCTTGGAATGGCCATTGTGGGACAGCTGGTGCAGAGGCTGAATGGAGCCATAGATGTGAAGAGCAAGCCCGGGGAGGGTACCTGCTTTACGGTTGTGCTTCCTTTTGAGATCAATCAGGGAACGGAGCTGCCGAAGGGGGCAGAGTTTTCTGAGGGGGATATTCGGGGAATGCATTTTCTGGTGGCAGAGGATAATGATCTGAATATGGAGATCGTGGAATTTCTTCTGACAGAAGAAGGCGCCACCATCGACAAGGCCAGCAACGGGCAGATTGCCCTGACTCTCTATGAAAAGGCACCAGCCGGCACCTATGACGGAATTTTGATGGATCTTATGATGTCGGTTATGGACGGCTACAAGGCCACCAGACGGATCCGCGCCTCCGAAAAAGCCGACGCCGCAACTATCCCCATTATCGCCATGAGCGCCAAAGCCTTCACCGAAGACATCGCCGCCAGCCTCACCGCCGGAATGAACGCCCACCTAACCAAGCCCCTGTTCTGGAATGAATTGATTGGGGAGATTTTGAAGTATAAGCAGAAGTAAGCAAGGTTCATCCCCTTCTTTCTAATAATCGTTTTCCAACCTTACAATTACCTTACATTTTGGCTAAAGTACTGGTAAAAGGCGGGAAAACTGGTATAATCCTGGCATGGATTATGAATGAGACATAGTTTTACGAAAGAAGGAGACGGTTATGAAT
>CAVJRB010000332.1:0-10350 GCA_963651655.1 bacterium
ATTCCCCGGTCTACAATATCTGCAGCCAGCTCCGGAGGAGTTTTCTCCAGAACTCCATGTACTGTCTCTACGATCTGATTGGTAGCATCCTTCAAGGCAATGCGGATTTCCTCGGAAGTTAAAGTGACCACCTTGGGAAGTCCTGTGATCACGTTTCTTCCCTTTACTTCCAGTGTCCGCGGTGAAGCCTCCTGGCTTGCGGTTCCGATTTTTATCTTAATGTTCTCGGCAGCATCCTCGCCGATAAAAAGGCTGTGATTCTTTCTCGCATAGCTCATGATTGCCTGGTCAAAATTATCCCCGGCAACCTTCACAGATGCAGATACAACCAGTCCTGCCATGGAGATTACCGCCACATCTGTGGTTCCGCCTCCAATATCCACAATGAGATTTCCAAATGGCTTGGTTACATCCACTCCGGCGCCGATGGCAGCTGCAATAGGCTCTTCCACAAGGAATACCTCCCTTGCTCCAGCCTGATAGGTAGCTTCCTCCACCGCCTTCTTCTCGATTTCTGTTGTTCCGCTGGGGATGCAGATGCTGATTCTGGGCTTGCGGAAAGCATGTCTTCCCATAGCCCTGGAAATAAAGTATTTCAGCATTTTCTCCATAACGGTGTAATCCACGATCACGCCCTGACGGATGGGACGGATCACTTCCAGGTTGGAAGATAAATGACCGCTCATCTGTCTGGCTTCTTCGCCGATTGCTTTTATTTTCTCTGTATTTTTATCATAAACCACTACGGACGGCTCGCTGAGTACCAGTCCCCGTCCAGTGGAATATACCTGACTGTTCCTGGTTCCCAGGTCAATTCCAATATCACTGGCAGGCATTGAATTCCCCTTTCTTTACTCCATTGACAACAATTCATTCGAATATCTGTCTGGTATCTTTCTTCGTACCATTATAAACAAAAATGTCACAATTGGAAAGAGGATTATTTGAGATATTTTGCTACATAGCGTCCAGTATGGGATGCCGGGTTCTTCGCAACTTCCTCAGGAGTACCTTTGGCAACAACGGTTCCGCCGCCGTCACCGCCTTCCGGACCGATATCAATAATGTAATCCGCCGTCTTAATGACATCCAGGTTATGCTCAATCACAACTACGGTATTACCGCCATCTGACAGTCTGCGGAGAATCTCCACAAGCTTCTGCACATCCGCAAAGTGAAGTCCGGTAGTCGGCTCATCCAGAATATAAATGGTCTTTCCTGTACTGCGCTTACTCAGTTCCGTAGCAAGCTTAATACGCTGTGCCTCACCTCCTGACAGAGTAGTAGATGGCTGTCCCAGACGGATATAGGAAAGTCCCACATCATACAGGGTCTCAATCTTTCTTCTGATGGACGGAACATTCTCGAAGAAGGTCATAGCCTCCTCCACAGTCATATTCAGCACATCATAAATGCTCTTGTCCTTATATTTCACCTCCAGCGTCTCACGATTGTACCGCTTGCCCTTGCATACTTCGCAGGGTACGTATACATCCGGCAGGAAGTGCATCTCAATCTTGATGATTCCATCACCGCTGCAGGCCTCACATCTGCCGCCCTTCACGTTAAAGCTGAAGCGGCCTTTCTTATATCCCTTGGCTTTGGCATCAGCAGTGGCAGCAAACAGGTCACGGATCTGATCAAAGACTCCTGTGTAGGTGGCCGGATTAGATCTGGGCGTACGTCCGATAGGGGACTGGTCGATGGCAATTACCTTGTCCAGCTGATCAATTCCCAGAATAGCATCATGCTTGCCCGGTATTACTCTGGCTCTGTTCAGCTCTTTTGCCAGATGCTTATAAAGGATTTCATTAATCAAAGAACTCTTGCCGGAACCGGAAACACCTGTAATGCAGGTCATGATTCCCAGCGGAATATCTACATCAATATGCTTCAGGTTATTCTCTGCTGCACCCTTGATGGTAAGAAATCCAGTGGGTTCCTTACGCACTTCCGGTACCGGAATCTTCAGCCTGCCGCTGAGATAAGCACCTGTAATGGAGTCCGGATTGTTCATCAGCTCCTCGGCAGTTCCCATTCCTACCAGCTGTCCGCCGTGCTCACCAGCTCCCGGTCCAATATCCACAATACAGTCTGCTGCACGCATGGTATCTTCATCATGCTCCACCACGATCAGGCTGTTGCCCAGATCACGCAGATGCATCAGCGCTCCCAGAAGCTTGTCATTGTCTCTCTGATGCAGTCCGATGCTTGGCTCGTCCAGAATATAGGCAACGCCCACCAGTCCGGAACCAATCTGGGTAGCCAGACGGATTCGCTGAGCCTCTCCTCCTGATAAGGTTCCTGTAGCACGCGCCAGGGAAAGATATTCCAGTCCTACATCTGCTAAAAATCCGACTCTTGCCCGAATCTCTTTCAGGATCTGCTTACCGATCAGCTGCTGCTGAGGTGACAGTTCCATCTCCTGCAAAAACACCTTCAGCTTATCAATGGACATATTGGTTACTTCATAAATATTCTTATCCGCAACGGTAACCGCCAGGGATTCCTTCTTCAGTCGCTGTCCCTTGCAGGCAGTACATGGAGTGATCTGCATAAAGCTCTCATACTCCTGCTTCATGGATTCAGAACCAGTCTCCTTGTAGCGCTGCTCCACATTGCGGATCAGGCCTGGAAAGGCCACATCATAAACGCCCTCTCCGCGCTGGCCCTTATAATAAACCTTCACAGAATGTCCGCCTGTACCGTACAGAAGAATATCCTGTATCTTCTTAGGATAATCCTGAAATGGCGTATCCAGATCAAATCCATACTCCCGGCACAGTGCATTCAGAATGGCGTTGGTAAAACTGCTCTTATCCGTGCAGGACTGCCATCCCATTACAGTGATAGCTCCCTGTGCAATACTCAGGGACTTATCCGGAATCATCAGATCCGGATCAAATTCCATCTTATATCCAAGTCCCAGACACTGTGGGCATGCACCAAAAGGATTGTTAAAGGAAAAGCTTCTCGGCTCAATTTCATCAATGCTGATTCCGCAGTCCGGGCAGGAAAAGCTCTGGCTGAAATTCATATAATTCCCATCCATGGTATCCACAACTGCCAGTCCATCTGCCAGATTCAGCACGGTCTCAAGAGAATCGGTAAGTCGCTTCTCGATTCCCGGCTTCACAATCAGACGGTCTACAATAATGGCAATGTTGTGCTTAATATTCTTATCCAGAGTGATCTCCTCGGAAAGCTCATACACATTCCCATCAATCTCTGCCCTTACATAGCCGCTGCGTCTGGCCTGATCCAGAAGCTTGGCATGGGTTCCCTTGCGTCCGCGGACTACCGGGGCAAGAAGCTGGATCTTGGTGCGCTCCGGCAGCTCCATGATCTGATCCACCATCTGGTCTACCGTCTGCTTGGCAATTACCTTCCCGCACTTCGGGCAGTGGGGAATTCCCACACGGGCATATAAAAGACGGAAATAGTCATAAATCTCTGTCACAGTTCCCACTGTAGACCTGGGGTTGCGGTTCGTGGACTTCTGGTCAATGGAAATGGCAGGCGGAAGTCCCTCAATGCTCTCCACATCCGGCTTCTCCATCTGTCCCAGAAACTGTCTGGCATAGGAAGACAGGGACTCCATATAACGTCTCTGTCCCTCTGCATATATGGTATCAAAGGCAAGGGAAGACTTGCCCGAACCGCTCAGGCCGGTAAGAACCACAAACTTATCCCTTGGAATATCCACACTGAGATTCTTCAGATTGTTCTCATTAGCCCCTCTGATTCTGATAAACTGTTTCTTATTCTCTGCTGCCATCTGTTCCTCCATTTCCAAACCGCCAGCTGCGGCTGTCATCACCTTGTATTTCACATAATTCCGAAACTTCTTCCGGCTTCTTATTGGGTTTGCGTCATTTCCTCAAGGATATCATGTGAACATGTGTTCGTCAAGTGGTTCTTATCTCTTTTTCAAAGGAGAAAATCAGCCATAACTGCATTGCTTACATGAATCCCGGCTCTGGATAAAAAGATTCTTCCATCCTCCTCCAGAAGCAGCCCCTGTTTTTTATATTTCTCCAACACTTCTCCATATATCTTCTCTATGGAAGTTCCGAAATATTCCTGAAAATCTTTTTTTGATACGCCTTTTGTCATGCGAAGTCCAAGAAACATGAACTCGCCCATCTCATCTTCCCTGGTAAGAATTTCTCTGTCTGTTCGTATTTCTTCCAGATTTCCGCTTTTTTCCAGGTATTTTGGCATATCAGATGTATTAGTAAACCGCTCCCCGCCAATCAAAGATGCGGCTCCAAATCCCAGGCCCAGATAGTCCTTTCGCTGCCAGTACCCTTCGTTATGCCTGCAGTTTCTGTCTTTTTTTGCATAATTGGAAATCTCATACTGATGGTACCCATATTCGCCAAGAACCGCTGCCACATCCTCGTACATCCGATATTCTGTATCTTCATCCGGCAGATCCAGCTTTCTTGCGGAAAAAGGTGTTCCCTCCTCAATGATCAGGCTGTACGCGGAAATATGCTCCGGGCCAAGCTCGGCCACTGTGCAAAGATTCTGGATCCAGCCTTCATAGCTCTGTCCCGGGATTGCAAACATCAGATCGATATTAATATTAGAAAAGCCCGCCTCCCGTGCCATGTGATAGCTTTCCAGAAACTGTTGATAATTATGGATCCTGCCAAGCGCGCGCAGTTCCTGGTCTTTGGGAGACTGCAGGCCAATGCTGATCCGGTTAATCCCACATCTGCGGTAAAGCGCAAGCTTCTCCGGCGTCAGAGTTCCCGGATTGGCCTCAATGGTAACCTCCGCATCTGCTGCCAGCTGAAAGTTTTCCCAAATTCCCTGCAAAAGCTTTTCCATAATGTCACATTCTGGCACAGAAGGTGTCCCTCCGCCGATAAAAACGGTATCCACCGCACGCTTTTCTATGGCTGAAGCAGCCTTCATTTCCCGTAAAAGTGCATAAATATAAGCTTCCTGCCCGGCCCTGGTAGCAGGACCTGACAGGAAGTCACAATAATCACATTTCTTTATGCAAAACGGGATATGAAAATACAGTTCCAGACTGTCCTTCTTTTTTCCCATCCTGATTTTCCTCCTGAAAATGAGTCTGCATTTTTTATAGAAAAAAACGCGTCATTTTCTTATTCGTTCTCGGAAGAATCTTCCGCTGTATCCGCACTGGTATCCTGGGAAGATGTGTCCTCCCCGCCATCAGCTGTACTCTCAGAAGAAGCCCCCTGCTGATCTGAGGTGCTGGTTCCGGAAGCACTCTGCTCTTCCTTCTGCACCAGATATTCATTCACCATAGTCACACTTCCGCTCTGTGCAACTGCGTCTTTATTTACCTGACGAGGTGCCACAGTAGGGGTAGGGCTTGGAATCGGGGTGATCTTCATTACTCCCTGGGATGCTGCATCCGGCTCCTTCGCCGTCTTTTTGCCGCATGCACAGCTTCCTGCAAAAATCACGATTACCAGAAGGATAGCTGCAAGGATTCCTCCTTTGATCCACTGTTCCCGGTCACTTCTGAAACTTCTTTTGATTCTTCTGATCAGAACACGTAATTTTACTTTCATCTGCTTCCTCCGCCTTAATTCTCATCCAGCTTCAGTACACTCATAAATGCTTTCTGTGGAATCTCTACATTTCCCACCTGACGCATTCTCTTCTTACCTTCCTTCTGTTTCTCCAGAAGCTTCTTCTTACGGGAAATATCACCGCCGTAACATTTCGCAAGAACGTCCTTGCGCATAGCCTTAACAGTCTCTCTGGCAATGATCTTGCTTCCAACCGCTGCCTGGATCGGAATCTCGAACAGCTGGCGGGGAATCTCGTCCTTCAGCTTCTCGCACATCTTACGTCCTCTTTCATAGGAAGTATCTGCATGTACAATAAAGGAAAGGGCATCCACTTCTTCCTTATTTACAAGGATATCCAGCTTCACAAGCTCACTGCGCTCATAGCCGCAAAGCTCATAATCCAGGGAAGCATATCCTCTGGAGCGGGACTTCAGGGCGTCAAAGAAATCGTAAATGATCTCATTAAGCGGAAGCTTATATTTCAGAAGGGCACGAGTTTCTTCCATATATTCCATGCCAAGATACTGTCCGCGGCGTTCCTGACAAAGGTCCATGATCGCACCGATAAACTCTGTGGTAACCATGATCTCCGCATTGACAATCGGCTCTTCCATGTACTCGATTTCAGAAGGATCCGGAAGATTGGTAGGATTGGTCAGGTCAATGACTTCTCCGTTTGTTTTGTGAACCTTGTAAATAACGCTGGGCGCTGTAGTGACAAGATCCAGGTCATACTCTCGCTCCAGACGCTCCTGGATGATCTCCAGATGGAGAAGTCCAAGGAATCCGCAGCGGAAACCAAATCCAAGGGCTACAGATGTCTCCGGCTCATAGAAAAGAGAAGCATCGTTGAGTTGCAGCTTCTCCAGTGCATCCCGAAGATCCCCGTACTTGGAACCATCTGCCGGGTAAAGGCCGCAGTAAACCATAGGATTTACCTTCTTGTATCCTGGCAAAGCTTCCTCGCATGGGCGATTATTATCCGTAATGGTATCACCTACACGGGTATCTCTTACATTCTTAATGCTGGCCGTAATATATCCAACCATTCCGGCGGTCAGTTCCTCACATGGAATAAACTGTCCGGCTCCGAAATATCCAACTTCCACAACCTCTGCCACAAATCCGGTAGCCATCATGCGGATGGTTGTACCCTTTCGTACTTTTCCATCTACCATACGGCAGAAAACAATGGCTCCTTTATAGGAATCATAAATGGAATCAAAGATCAGCGCCTTCAGCGGGGCATTCACATCTCCTACAGGTGCCGGGATCTTGGCAACAACCTGCTCCAGAACCCGATCCACGTTCAGTCCTGTTTTCGCAGAAATCTGAGGCGCATCCTGGGCCTCCAGGCCAATCACATCCTCGATCTCATTGATCACACGCTCCGGCTCTGCACTTGGAAGGTCTACCTTATTGATTACCGGAATGACCTCAAGGTCGTGATCCAGTGCCATGTATACGTTGGCCAGTGTCTGGGCCTCAATACCCTGGGCAGCATCTACAACAAGAATCGCACCGTCACATGCCGCCAGGCTTCGGGAAACCTCATAGTTAAAGTCTACGTGGCCTGGGGTGTCGATCAGGTTGAAAATATACTCCTGTCCGTCTTTTCCATGATAAACCGTGCGGACCGCCTGGGATTTGATGGTGATTCCGCGCTCACGCTCCAGCTCCATATTATCCAGAACCTGGGACTGCATTTCTCTCTCTGTAAGAAGACCTGTCATCTCTATAATTCTGTCTGCCAGTGTGGATTTACCATGATCAATATGTGCAATAATACAAAAATTTCGAATTTTACTCTGGTCTGTCATTCCAGACATTCCTCCTCTGGTTATGCTATACTCTTTTATCCTATCAAGAGATTATAGCACAGATTAATTCTGTTTGTCACTTCCTTTTAATACTCTGTTCAGGATATCTGCAAAAGGCTCCATGGCATTTTTCACCTCCTGCACGGTATTGGTCTGAGCGCCAGCTTCCAGAAGGAGGGACCGTTTCCGAAGATGAAGGTTATAGCGCAGTCCAGCCAGGTAAATTCCCCGGTAAAAATCAGGGTAGTACAGAGCTGCCTGGTACTCCAGCTGAAAAGAAAAGGCAAGATTGTCGGGTATGTAAGGATTGGGCAGATAATCCACCTGGCCCTGGGTATTGGTGTAGCTCAGGCCATTGTAAAACAGAATCTGGGCTGTGGTTTTCCCGTTGATTTCCGTGACAAGCCTTCGGTCCTCATCTACGCCGTCCCTGTGAAGATCGATCACTACCTCCACGGAAGGATTTTCCTCAAGCACTTTTTCCACATAGTCACAGGCGTAATCGTAGGCCTTGTTTCTGTCCAGTTCCCCGCTCATCATGTCAAACGCTTCTTTTATGTGAATGACCTGATAGCCGTATTTTTCTGTGAGAAGACTGGTAAGATAATCGCCCACGCCAACAATGGTGTCGCTCTCTTCCCCTTCCCTGGAATCTGCAAAGGTCTCCTGGGAATGGCTGTGATAGATCAGAATCTGAGGCTCAAGAGGGCCGTGACTCAGGGAAAAATCTTCCGCCAGAAACTGAGCAGCGTTTAGGTTGGCGGCGGATGCGTCTGTGTTTTCGTCTACAATGTAGAAATTACTCAGGAGAAAATCGTAGTCCGCAAGCCTGTCCGGGGAAAGGTCCAGGAGTGGGTGAGGAAGAGCGGACGCCTGCTGAGCCGCCGCGGTTGTCTTGGTTTCAGTGGGGGCTTTGGAGTCTGTCGTTTTCCCAGACGCCTCTTCTTTGCCTTGTGTCTCATTCCTGGAAACATCTGTGTCCGTCTTTTGATTTGTTTTGAACTCTTCCTCCTTTTTTTCTTCTGTATTATCATCTTCTGTTTTATTCTTACTCTGTATCTGCTGCCCCAGGTATTTCCCGTTCTCCCTGGCAATCTGCGCCAGGGTCTGCTTGTCCGTCTCCAGCCAGGTTTCCTGTGTTTTTTCCTCAATAAAATAATAAAGGGGGAACTGCCTGTACACGTTTTCTATGATTTTCCACAGGGAAAAAGGCTCTGGCATCACTGCCAGAACCACCAGAAAACACAGGCAAAGAAAAACGCAGAATACCTTCTGGACTCTTGTCACGGAATCACCTCTTTAAGGTTATCCTATGACGGAGTTTTCCCCCGTATGTTTCTTTTTTCTTTTCCTTTTCCACATTTCTTATTTTTATGCACCGCTCAATCCCCCGGCTCAAAAGTCATATTCAGCCCCTCCGAAATGGTATAGCTTAAATATTTAATGGTTTCGTCCACGTCCTTTGGCGTCACAAACATGCCATGCAGGTGAGGGGAAATCATTTCCTCCAGAAATTCCTTCTGCTCCGACTCCTCCAGCGCATCCAGAAGATGGGCCATGGAATCGTGGACAATGGTAGCTGCATCCACCACAGTGGGCACTCCGATTCCAATCACCTTTACTTTCAGATTTTCTTCTGTGAGGCCATTTCTGTGATTTCCCACACCAGACCCTGGCGTAATTCCTGTATCTGTGATCTGAATGGTCCGGTTCAGCCTTCTGGTACTTCTCGCTGCCAGGGCATCCACTGCGATCACCACATCCGGCTTTGTGATTTCTACTACGCCTTCTATAATTTCAGAAGTTTCCATTCCCGTCTGGGCCATCACACCGGGAACGATACCGCTGATTGCGTGAAGAGCTTCCTCACTGGTGCTTTTCAGGCCATATTCCCGTATAAGATGGCGGGTCATGCGCAAATTCCCCACAACCTCGGGCCCCAGAGAGTCCGCTGTAATCGCCTGGTTTCCAAGCCCCACAACCAGCACGGATTTCTCTTTCTCCAATCCGATCAGCTGGTGCAGATGCCTGGACAACTCCTCCGATACCTCTCTGTGATAATCTTCGTCCGGCGCAGAAAGTCCTTCTGATTCGATCGTGATGTAAGTGCCCTGAGGCCTTCCCATGGAACGGGCGCCATTTTCTGTGGTAATTTTCACAACTGTTGTCCTGATTTCCTTTTCCTCATTATATTCTTCCTGTACCTCAACACCACGCACCTCCACATTTTCTTCTGTGAAGCGCTCTCTTGCCTCTACTGCAAGATCTGTCCTGATTTTGTAGCTCCCCAGCATAGTTCCTTCCTCCGGTATCTCTGTTCTTGTTTTTCAGCCAGCAATTTATTTCTTTCGTTTCTATATAATCTCTCCACTTTTTGTTAAAATATGTATTGACAATCTTCTGCAATTATTATAAACTATATAAGCATGTTCATAGGAACGCCCGTGTCTGTTCCTGTGCAACACACATTTTACATTTACACATGAATTGGAGGTGTACGAATTGGCTAACATCAAATCTGCAAAAAAGAGAATTTTAGTTAACAGAACAAAAGCTGCGAGAAACAAATCCATCCGTTCTGCTGTTAAGACTTCCATGAGAAAGGTTGACGAGGCAGTAGCTAACAACGATAAGGCAGCAGCAGAGGTTGCATTAAAAGAGGCTATCTCTACAATCAGCAAAGCAACTTCCAAAGGTGTTTATCACAAAAACAACTGCGCTAGAAAAGTTTCCCGTTTATCCAAAGCCGTTAACAGCATTGGCTAATAGATATCTGAATTTTTAGTTATAAGCTTATAAGTGAAAATTAAGGCAGTCGAACCGTCATCGACTGCCTTTTTTCTATGCTTTTTCAAATATCAGCGAGTACAACAAATATTAAGGGGAAATCTTACCACACATTATCCTTCAATAAGGTTCTTTCTAAACTTTGGGTATATGAAGGTAAAACATTAGCTGGTATCAAATTA
>CAVJRB010000333.1:0-4555 GCA_963651655.1 bacterium
GGTTCTGCCTCTTCTGAAACCTTTTTCCCAGTATCAAAAGAACTGAAGGTCTGAAGTGAAATCTGGTTCATGTATTCATTCATGTAATCTACATCATCCACCAGCAGTGCCTTAATAAAATCATTATAGCGCACATTAGATTTCTGGAACCAGCCACGGATCATTTTTCGGAACATGTTACGCACTTCATGGTTTGTAAGGGAAAGCAGATATAATTCTTCCCCATTTTCTGGAATGTGGTCTGCTTTCAGATAGCCAGAGGCAAGAAGCAGACTCCAGACTGCACAATCGCTTTCCTGAAGCTGGTCAAATACCAGTTCTTCATCTATTGGCGATGCAATTGTTTTTCCTGCAAGAAGATCTTCCATTTCTATTTTAATATCCGGAGAACCTTCCTGAATTAGCTTTCCGACCAAACTGTTCGAGCTGGTGTTAGCCCAGAAATTCTCAAATTTTCCGGTATCCAAAAACTTAGTAATCGACCATGGGTTATAGATATCTGTATGACTGCCAAAATGAAATCCATCATACCAATAACGTACCTGTTCCAGCTTATCTTCACACCCAAATTCTGTGAGGATCTGTTCAACTTCTTTTTCCGTAAAACCGAAAACAGTTTCATATTTTCTCGAACCTGTTGTGACGATTTCCAGATTATTCAGATCTGAAAAAATAGACTCCTTAGATATTCTGGTGATTCCTGTGAGGATTCCTCTTTCCAGATATGGATTTGTCTTAAAAGCCGAATTGAAAAGTCCGCGCAAAAACGCTGTTAATTCATTCCAATATCCATTTACATAGGCTTCCTGAAGAGGAGTGTCATATTCATCCAGAAAAATAAGGACTTTCTGATCATAATGTTTGGCCAGGCATAAAGCCAGCCGATAAAGTGCAAGCCCTGCAACTGAATCCGAAACATCTTCATTTATATAATCCAGATATGCTTTTTCTTTTTCGTTTAATGCGGGAGAGGTTCTTAGAAAATCATACTTTGCGTACAGATCCATAAGGACTTGTATGATTCCCATTCTTGAATCCTCATAAGTTTTTCCCTTTACAGAGGCAAAGCTGATAAAAATAACAGGATAGCTTCCCTGCAGTTTCTGATATTTCTCATTCGCCCAGATATGCAGATTTTCAAAGTATCTGCCATATCCAGCATACTGATTGGAAAAGAAATATTCCAGCATACTCATATTCAAGGTTTTTCCAAAACGGCGTGGTCTGGTGATCAGTGTTACCACATCCCCATTCTCCCACCATTCCCGGATAAAATCAGTCTTGTCCACATAGAAGTATTGATTTTCCCTGATAGAACCAAAGTCCTGATTTCCAATCGAAATAACCGGTTTCATATCACAGTAAGCCTCCTTTCCCAATCATTTATGCCTATACTTTAACATTTATGTCCTTTATTTACAAGTTATAGCGCCAATATTGTTGCTTCCTAAAATGGAATCCCACTCTGGAGATTCCGCATTTTAACTCATCTATTCTTTTTTATGCACCATTACAATTGCATGATATAGCAAAAAATTCTCTATACCAATGCCAGCGCTCTGTCCGGATAATCTGTGATCACCGCTTCCGCCCCGGCCTCTTTTACCAGTTTGATATGCTCCGGCTTATCTGCTGTCCATACATGCATTTTCAGGCCGGCACGCTTCACTTCTTCCCGGAACTGGGGATATTTCAGATGATAAACTGCCGGATGGACTGCGTTGATTCCCAGATTTTTGGCATACATGGCTGGGTTTACCCATCCATCACTAAAAAGGATTCCGGTCTGCACATCCTTGTCCAGCTGTTTCAGCTGCAGCAGGCTGTAATGATTAAAAGAAGAATAAATCAGCTGCTCTTCCATCTTCCTTTCTTTCACTGCCTTCAGTACCTTTTCCTCCATTCCAGGATAAAAACAGATGCTGTTTTTCAATTCGATATTTACCATCAGATCTGTGCCCCGCATCAGGTCCAATACTTCCTGAAGGGTAGGGATTCTGTAAATTCCATCCGGCTCCGCTTGTGTACTTACTTTCAGCGCCTTTAACTCTTCCAGTGTTTTCTCCCCCACAAGGCCCGTTCCATCTGTCACGCGATCCACAGTTTCATCATGGATCACGATCAGCTCGCCGTCTGCACTTGTATGTACATCAAGCTCAATTCCGTCCGCTCCCTGTTTGATGGCAAGCTCAAATGCTTCCATGGTGTTTTCCGGTCTGTATCCGCTGGCACCTCTGTGTGCCCATACTTTTGTTTCTCTTATTTCTGACATTTTACACAATTCCTTTCACAATTCTTTAAACCTGCAAAATACTCCATATAAATATCAACAGAACAGGGAACCGGCTGTGCAGTCCCCTGTTCCTATTTTAGTACCTGCTATTCCATTTTCCAATCTTTTTTCCAAACAGGATCAGTCATTTAACAGGTTATATTCCTCGATGGATTTGTTCATATCAGAAGCCATTTTCTCTACAGCCTCTTCTGCTGTCTCATTTCCATTCAGCATATTCTCAATCTCAGTTTCCACAATGGAACGTGCTTCCGGGAATACGCTGAGAAGTGCGCCTGCATATTCCGGTGCAGAATCGTGAAGCTGGTCAATGGCTGTCTGGAACTGCGGATACTGTGCAATGTTATCTTTAAATACCTGCTCGTCATGTGCAGCTGTAGTAACCGGAAAATAACCGGTCTGTGCATTCCAGTATGCCTGAGACTGGGCAGATACCAGGAATTTTACAAACTCCCATGTAGCCGCTTTCTTCGCGTCATCCTGGTTATCCAGCATCCACAGGGAAGCACCTCCGATAGATACACCACCTTCATCCCCGTCTGCAACAGATGGGAAGTATGCAGTACCAACCTCAAAGGAACCATTTACATCCTGAAGGATCTGTTTCAGGGAAGCTGTGGAACCTAATGTCATAGCAGCTTTTCCCGCGGAAAAATCAGCCAGTCCGGAATCTCCGCCGCGTCCTACATTTGGTGCATATCCTGCATCGTAAAGTGTTTTCCACTCATTTAAGATGTTCAGCGCTCCGCCGTTCTCATCGAAAACAACCTTTGTGGCAGCGCTTTCACGTCCGTTTCCGTTGTCTACATATTCCAGGCCCTGCTTGCACATAAACTGCTCGAAAAACCATCCGTAAATACCCATGGATAAGGCTTCTCCTGCGCCGCCTTTGTTCACAAGATCCTCTGCAATGCCGGCAATTCCTTCCAGGCTGGTTGGAATTTCTGTAATGCCGGCTGCATCAAACATATCTTTGTTGTAGTACAGGATTGGTGTGGAGGAGTTAAACGGCATGGAATATAACTCATCATCCACAGTATAGTAAGCAGTAATATTTGCCTCCAGATCCGATACGTCATAACCTTCAGCATCGATCATATCCTGCATGGGAATGACCCATCCGGAATCGATCATAAAACGGGTTCCAATATCATAAACCTGCACCAGGTCAGCGCCCATGTTTCCAAGCTGGGCACTTTTCAGCTTGTTGATGGCATCGTCATAGGATCCCTGATACTGGGAATCTACAGTAATTCCAAACTCGTTCTCTTCGTTAAATTTATTTACCAGATAATCCAGCGCCTCTCCATTCACGCCGCCCATAGCATGCCAGAAAGAAATGGTGGTTCCCTCCGGGATATCTGCGGCGGCTGCCATACAGTTCACTGGCAAAACGCTTCCAAGTAAGGTTGCTGCTGTTGCTAAAGCCATTAATTTTCTTTTCATCTTCTACCTCTTTCGTCTCTTCTCTTCGATTTTTTTCTTCTCTATTCAGTTTTCATCTATTTCTCAGCCTTTTACGGCACCTGAGAACATACCGCGGATCAGCTGCTTCTGTCCTGCAATAAATATGGAAATGGACGGAAGGATGATCAGCACAACTCCTGCGATCATCAGGGTAATGGACTGGGAGTCCACGCTGTCCAGCATACCGATACCAATCTGGACGGTACGCATTTTGTCGGATCCGGTTACAAGCAGCGGCCACATATACATGTTCCATGCATTGATAAAGGTGTACACTGCCATTGCTCCCATTGCTGATTTGGTAAGCGGCATCAGGATCTGCCAGATAAAGCGCAGATTGGAGCAGCCATCAATTTTCGCCGACTCATAAAGGGAAATCGGAAAACTAAGGTAAAACTGTCTGAACAGGAAAATTCCCATTGCAGAAGTCAGATACGGAATGATCAGTACTTTATAGGAATCCAGCCAATGCCAGCTGCTCACGGTCAGATAATTGGAAATGATGGTTGCCTCGCCTGGGATCATCATAGTTGCCATTACCAGCATAAACAGAATATTTTTTCCCTTAAACTCCAGGAAGGAGAAGGAAAAAGCTGCCAGGGAACAGGAAATGATCTGTCCGAAAGTAATCAGTCCTGCTACCAGGAAGGAGTTCACTACAAATCGTACAAGGGGAACCTTATGTAATGCCTGGGAAAAATTTTCCAGGGTGGGATTCTTCGGCAGAATGTTCATTGCCATGGTAAAGAGCTCGCTGGACGGCATGAATGCAATGCTGATCGCGTACAGCAAAGG
>CAVJRB010000334.1:0-3613 GCA_963651655.1 bacterium
GTTCAATGCTGTGGATATTGTGGTGGTGGGACGGTTTTCCGGCAGCCAGGCGCTGGCAGCAGTGGGTTCCACGACGGCTTTGATCAATGTGTTCACCAATCTTTTTATTGGGGTTTCTCTTGGTGCCAATGTTCTGGCGGCCAGGTTCTATGCAGCTGGAAAAGCGAAGGAAATGTCGGAGACGGTTCATACGGCAATCACTTTGGCGCTGATCAGCGGCGTGGTGATGGCGATTGTGGGACTTGTTTTTTCCAGATGGGCGCTGGAACTGATGGGAACACCGGGGGACGTCATTGACCAGTCTGCTTTGTATATGAAGATTTATTTTCTTGGTATGCCGTTTTTCATGCTGTATAACTATGGCGCGGCCATTCTCCGTGCGGTAGGGGATACCAAGCGGCCGCTGATGTTTCTGATTGTGGCTGGGGTGATTAATGCGGTGCTGAATATGTTTCTGGTTATCGCATTTCATCTGGGAGTGGCAGGTGTTGCCATTGCCACGGTGATCTCGCAGATGATCTCCTGCATTCTGGTGCTGCGGTGTCTGTATAAGACGGACAGCAGCTATCAGCTTCGGTTTTCTAAGCTGTGCATGAAGAAGTTTTACCTGGTGCAGATTTTCCAGGTGGGAATTCCGGCGGGCGTGCAGAGTACGGTGATTAACTTTTCCAATGCGCTGCTGCAGTCTTCTGTGAATTCTTTTGGGTCCACGGCTATGGCGGGGTATACGGCAGCCAATAACGTGCTGGGCTTTCTGTATGCGTCTGTGAACTCTGTGACCCAGGCCTGCATGAGCTTTACCAGCCAGAATTACGGCGTGGGCAAATATAAGCGTATGGACCGGGTGCTTCTGGACTGCGGGATTTTGTCCTTTGTGATCGCCTTTGTGCTGGGCTGCGGCTCTTACATATTCGGCGGTGAGATTTTGAAGATTTATACGGAGGACCCGGAGGTAATCCGCTGCGGCGTGGAGATCCTTTCCATTACCACAGTGCCTTATTTCCTCTGCGGAATCATGGATCTTTTCCCGGGAGCCCTCCGCGGAATGGGACATTCCGGCGTGCCTATGATCCTTTCCATTATCGGTACAGTAGGTACCCGAATTGTGTGGATCTTCTGGATCTTCCCACAGAACCGTTCCCTCTACACCCTTTTCATCTCCTACCCAGCCTCCTGGGCCCTTACCATCGTCATGCAGGTGATCTGCTTCATCTTCGTAAGACGAACGGTACATGGACAGCTGAAGGGGAAGACGGCGTAAGGAAATGGATGCAGGGCACTTGCTGGTGAAATTATGAAAACGCGGTTTAGAGCACCTGGAAGGTGCTGGATCGTTATATTTAGAGAAGGATTGCAGCTGAACCTGCCCGATTTGTGGTGGGGGATGACTGCGGTTCTTCTTTTCTTTTACTGTGGAAAGGGAATTGACGGAATTTTTGAATGTGGCTATAATAACCTGAGAAATAGCTAAGGTGATAAAAAGCCTTGTACCAGTGAGAATGGGTAAAAGATAATACGACATAAGGAGAGTGGTGCCAGGATGAATGATATGAAGAGGCTTTTGAAGTATGCGGGGCCGTATCGGAGGGATATGGTGCTGGGGGCTGTGCTGGTTCTGATTGAGACTTGCTTTGAGCTGTTTATTCCTATTATGATCGCGGATCTGATCGATGTGGGAGTGGCAAATCATGACCTTTCTTATATTTACCAAAAAGGAGTTCAGATGATTCTGTGTGCGCTGATGGCGCTGATTACCGGGCTTTTGTATGCGCACTTTGCGGCGAAGGCGGCTTATGGATGGGGTGCGGAGATCCGGAAGGCGGAGTATGAGAAGGTGCAGCAGTATGCATTTTCCAATCTGGATCATTTCGCAGTGTCTTCGTTGATCACAAGAATGACTACAGATGTAACGGTGCTTCAGAATATGGTAAATGCAGGCTTTCGTCCGGTGACAAGGGGTCCATCCCTTCTGGTAATGGGAATTGTTCTTTCCTTCTGGATGAATCCGAAGCTGGCGGTTGTATTTCTTGTGTGCCTGCCGGTTTTGGGAGGCATCCTGTTCTGGATCGTATCGAAGGTGGCGCCTATGTACACCAGGCTTCAGAGCATTATGGACCGTCTGAACAGGGTGGTACAGGAAGGACTGACTGCCATCCGTGCGGTGAAAGCTTTTGTAAGGGATGAGTATGAGGAAGAGAAGTTTGCAGAGGTAAATACTGACCTTACCAGCTCCAGCGAAACCACCTTTCACTATGCGGTGCTGAACCTGCCGGCTTTCCAGGCGGTGATGTACAGCGCCATTGTGCTGATTATGTGGTTTGGAGGAAATATGATCCTGAAATCCAATCTGGCAGTAGGGGATTTGACGGGATTCTTAAGCTATGTGATGCAGGTCATGAACTCCCTGATGATGATCGCCAACGTGTTCCTTCTGCTTACCCGTTCCCTTGCCAGCGCCCACCGCATTGCGGAAGTGCTGGATGAACAGGTGGAGCTGACTTCCCCGGAAAATGGGCTGGAGCAGGTAGCAGACGGAAGTATTGACTTTCAGGATGTTTCTTTTAAATATCACAAGGATGCCCGGGAGTTTGCCCTGTCTGGGGTGAATCTGCACATTCCATCTGGCCAGACGGTAGGAATCCTGGGTGGTACCGGTGCATCCAAAACTACGCTGGTACAGCTGATTCCAAGGCTTTACGACATGTCTGAGGGCGCGGTGTATGTAGGCGGACGTGATGTGCGGGATTATGAGATTCATTCCTTAAGGGATGCGGTGAGCATTATCCTGCAGAAAAATGTGCTGTTCTTTGGAACGGTGCGTGACAACCTGAAATGGGGAAATCCACAGGCTTCTGATGAGGAAATCTGGGAGGCATGCAGGGCTGCGTGCGCAGATGAGTTTCTGAACCGGATGCCAGATGGGCTGGATACCATGTTGGAGCAGGGCGCAGGCAATCTTTCCGGTGGCCAGAAGCAGCGGCTTTGTATTGCCAGGGCGCTTGTAGGAAAGGCGAAGATTTTGATTTTTGATGATTCCACAAGCGCAGTGGATACGGCGACGGAGAAAAAAATCCGGGAGGCGCTGGCGAAGCGGAAGGATGTGACCAAGATCATTATTGCCCAGAGGATTACCTCTGTGATGAATACAGACCAGATTGTGATCCTGGAGGATGGCAAGGTGCACTGTACTGGAACTCATAAGGAACTGCTGGCTCACGACCCGATTTACCAGGAAATTTACAGATCCCAGATGAGCGGGGAGCAGGAGAACGAGATGGAGCAGAGCGCTGCAAAGGAAGCGGATCTGCAGGAGAATGAGATGGAGCAGAGTGCTACAAGAGAAGCAGATTTACAGGGAAAGAATAGGCAGGATGCTTTGGGAAAAGCGGACTTGCAAGAGAATAAGCGGTTAGAGTATGGGCAGAAAGCTGCGGAGACAGAGCATGGCGTACAGGTGAAAGGAGGGATAACAGATGGCAGCGAAAACTTACAGCGGTAAGAAACCGGAAAATATGAAAAAGACGGTGGGCTATTTTCTCTCCTATATGGGGCGGCACAAGCGGATGCTGTTTGTAGTGGCAGTGCTGGTATCCGTAAGCGCACTGTGCAATCT
>CAVJRB010000335.1:0-2782 GCA_963651655.1 bacterium
GTAAAGGTCAAATCCTTCGCCCCACGCCAAATACAGCGCCGCTCATTTGCGGCGCTTGCTATAGCACTCAGCGGGGAGTTCTTTCGACCACGGCATCAGCTGTTCTAATTCTTTTTCATCAATGCTTCCATCGGCAAGTTCGATCTCCAGCAGGCCTTCCAGCAAATGCTTTACATAGTGATAAACATTCAGACCATTTGCACGGGCCGTTTCGGTAATGCTGTAGATCATTGCGCTTGCCTGGGCTCCACGTACTGTGTTGATCGTCATCCAGTTCTTTCGGCCAATTGTGAACGTTCGCAATGCACGTTCGCTGGCCAGGTTATCAATCGGCACCTCACCATCACTCAGGAAAACCTTGAGATATTCTTCCTGGTTCAGGCAATAGGCGATCCCTTTAGCGGTTTCACCTTTCGGAAGTACTGTCCGGTCTGTCTGCACCTTGCGGATCCACGCAAAAAATTCATCCACAAGGGGTTTGATGGAAGTCTGCCGTTCTTTTAAACGTTTTTCCGGAGTCACATCTTTCAAACCGCCTTCCAGATCATAAATGGCACCGATCCTTACAAGTGCCTGATACGCAACAGAGGCCCTGATTGCTTCCGGGTTACTTTTTCCGATAGCTTTGACTGCATTGGCGAAGTGACGCCTTGCGTGTGCCATGCAGTTTGCATTCGTTATCCCTTCCAGATCTCTTTCCAGCTTATGATACTGTTCCAGACCATCCGTCACAAGGACGCCAGAAAAATCCCTGTAATACGCTTTGGGATGATCGCTGTGCCTTGTTTTCTGGTATTCATATACGATAACTGGCGGCACAGGGCTTAATTCCCCTGTGATGTGGACCCACATATAACTTTTGCTGCCTGCCGGTCTGTCATCATGGATCACTTCCACTGGTGTTTCGTCACTTTGGTTTACGTGTGCCTTCAGCTGCCGCTTTTTCATCTGCTCATACACCGGGGATAAGTACCGCTCCGCCGTCCACACGGTCCAGTTGGACATTGTCTGTTTGGACAGGTTCAGGCCATTTGCTTCAAAATCCCTGGAAATACGATCAAGCGGATTGCTGTTTACATACTTTGCATTGATAATGGCAGCCTCAAGGGAAGGGGTTGCAATGCTCCCCCTGAACAGTGTTTCCGGGTGATCGCCCCGCAGGAATTCATCCTGATGCGCACCGTTCGTTCCAACATATACCTTGATGATGTGTTTTTCGGCTGTCCATTTGGCAGGTTCAAACCGAAGCTGCCAGAATACCTCGTCCGGCATTCTTTTCCAGTTCCCCTCACCGAACGCTTCGTTTAATTCCTGCTCCGGTATGTCATGGGGGATCTCTTCCTGCGGAAAGTCTCTCAGGTCCTCTTCCCGCTGGCCCTTTTTCTTCGGCTTTCGTGGTGCCTTCCCGGCAGAAGCGATGACTTCTTTCACGGTTGGCTCCGGAATGGTTTCATCACAATTCGCTTCCGCTTCATTGAAAAAGGAAAGCTGTCCTGAGATATCTTCCAGTTTTTCCGTGTGCCGTCCAAAACGCTGCTGGTTTGCAAGCCTCACCTGTTCCATGAGGTTTTCATAGTTCTGTTCCAGCTGGTCAAGCCGGTCCTGCATCTGGTAAATGACACCGTCCTTGGTCTTATGATCCATCTTGTTCAGTTCATCGGGAGTGAATTTTTTACACATACTGCCTGCCTGCCTTTCTTTCTAGGGAAAGTATAACAGATATCTGTAAAAAATGCCAATCCCGCCTTATGCGGGTACCGTCATTTTGCCCTGTCCTAAAAAGGCTCCAGGATTCCCGTCATGGTCTTCCGTGATACGGGGCACTCAAAATCCAAATGTATCTTTTTTACACCATAGCAGATGGATGGACTGACCTGTCCAGTGACCTGCCATCAATAGACGCCGCTCTTTTCAGCGGCCAGAATGGAAATGTATTTTCTCTGATTTGCACAAATAATTCAATAGATATGTTGCGGGTCGACATCCTTGATCCTGGGATCCAGGGGATTTAGTCCCGTCATAAGATATTTGTACTGGTCCTCTGTAAGTTCTGCCGCCTCTTGCGTGTTCCTTGGCCAGGATAACCTTCCGGCTTCAAACCTTTTATAAAGAAGCAGGAAACCCGTTCCCATCCATAGAAGACCCTTACAGCGGTCAGAACGTTTTCCACAGAACAGGAAAAGCGTTCCCTTCTCAAACGGGTTCTGTCCATAACGGTCACCGATGATCGTTGCCAGACCATCTATGCCTTTTCTCAGGTCAACGGTGCCACAGGCGAGGACCACACGACGGATACCAGCAGCGTCCTCAAGCATGGGACACCTCCTGGAGGATCCGTTCCAGAAGGGCATCCGAAACATCATTGGAGATTTCAATCTGTAATGCCGCAGTCCGGATAATGACAGCTGGTATTCTGGAACAAGTGTATGGTTTTTGTTCCGAAGGAGCATTGTATGGGATTTCGACAAAAGCCAGGTCTGATTTTTCTGGTACAGCGGGAACAGAAGGACTTTCCTTCATTCCCTCATAAACCTGTTGTCGGAATCGTCTTTGCCAGTAATAATAACTTTGTTCGCAGATACCGTTTTCATCCATCCAGCTTTTGGCAGACTGCCCGGCTGGACGCTGGCCACAGGCATGAATGATCTTTTTCCAGTATTCTGCACGAACTTCATGTGTGCACTGATCCATAATTTTTAGTCTCTCCTTGAAAAAATCTGTTGTTTTTCTCAAGTATGCACTAAAAATGGATTTAGCGAAAGGCGAGCGGTTTGACCTTTAC
>CAVJRB010000336.1:0-4337 GCA_963651655.1 bacterium
AGAAACCGTATCCAGACTGTTTACACCTGCGACAAGGGACAGATCGTTTTCCTGGTAAGCTACACAGGAGAAAGAGAATCTGTGGAGCAGATCCAGAAGCTTTGCGGGGAACTGAAAAAGAGCCTTCCACAGCGTACCAGCCAGGTTCCTTCCGTTTCCATTACCTGTGAGAAAAAGAATGAGGGCTTCAAGACCTCCGGCCAGGTGCAGTATGTGGCAAAATGCGGCAACTTTGTAAAGAAGGGCTACGCCTATACCGGTGCCCTTGAGATCCTGAAGGTGGCCTTAAGCTACGATTACCTCTGGATCAATCTTCGCGTAAAGGGCGGCGCATACGGCTGCATGAGCGGCTTCAGAAGAAGCGGCGAGAGCTATTTCGTGTCCTACAGAGACCCGCATCTTCGCCGTACTCTGGAAGTTTACCAGGGCGTGCCGGAGTATGTGCGCACCTTCCAGGCTGATGAGAGAGAACTGACCAAGTACATTATCGGAACCATCAGCGGCAAGGATGTTCCAAGAACACCTCAGTCCCAGGGCGCACTTGGCAGAATGGCATATTTCCGCGGCCTGACCGTAGAGATGATGCAAAAAGAAAGAGACCAGATCCTGGATGCTACAGTGGAGGATATCCATGCACTGGCACCGCTGATCGAAGCCATTCTTGCAGATGACCAGATCTGCGTTGTGGGAAGCGAGAGCGCAGTGGAGAAGGCGAAGGACGTATTTATGGAGACAAAACCGCTGGTAAGCTGCTAAGTACAGCGCAGCAGATAAAAGGTACCTTTTGCCTGCTGCGTCCATTTGTTAAGAAAGATGAGGATATATTTTCATGACACCAGATTTTAAATCCGGATTTGTAGCAATTATCGGGCGTCCGAATGTGGGCAAGTCTACCCTGATGAACCATCTCATCGGGCAGAAGATCGCCATCACATCCAAGAAGCCCCAGACCACAAGAAACCGTATCCAGACTGTTTACACCTGCGACAAGGGACAGATCGTTTTCCTGGATACCCCAGGTATCCACAAGGCGAAAAACAAGCTTGGCGAATATATGGTAGCAGTGGCAGAGCGCACCTTGAAAGAGGTGGATGCCATTATGTGGCTGGTGGAGCCTTCTACTTTTATTGGAGCAGGAGAGCGCCACATTGCCGAGCAGCTTCAGGGCGTTGGCGTGCCGGTAATTCTGATCATCAACAAGATTGATACGGTAAAGAAGGAAGAAATCCTTCCGGCAATTGATACTTACCGCAAGATCTGTGACTTTGCAGAGATCATTCCCTGCTCAGCACTTCGGGGACAGAATACAGAGGACATTATCGACAGCATTCTGAAATACCTTCCATACGGACCAATGTTCTATGACGAGGACACCGTAACAGACCAGCCTCAGCGCCAGATCGTGGCAGAGGTGATCCGTGAGAAGGCCCTTCATGCACTGGATGCGGAGATCCCTCACGGAATTGCCGTGGCCATCGATAAGATGAAGGAGCGCCCGGGCAAAAATCCTATGGTGGATATCGAAGCCACCATTATCTGCGAGCGGGATTCCCACAAGGGTATCATCATCGGAAAAGGCGGCGCCATGCTGAAAAAAATCGGCAGCAACGCCAGATACGAGCTGGAGCGCATGTTGGACTCCAAGGTAAACTTAAAGCTTTGGGTAAAGGTAAAGAAAGACTGGCGCGACAGCGACTTTATGATCAAAAACTTTGGATACGATAAGAAGGAAATCTAAAAAATGAGTGATCTGATCACGGTACAGGGAGTGGTGTTGTCCGCCCAGCCCGTGGGAGAGTATGACAAGCGGATTGTTCTTCTTACCAGGGAGCGGGGGAAGATTTCCGCTTTTGCAAAAGGGGCAAGACGGCAGAACAGTCCATTTATGGCAGCAGCCAATCCCTTTGTATTCGGGAATTTTACCCTTTTTGAGGGGCGCAGCAGCTACAATCTGAACCAGGTGACCGTGACCCATCATTTTGTGGAGCTGGCGTCCAGGCAGCCGGGAATCTATTATGGATATTATTTCCTGGAGCTTGCGGATTATTTCGGACGTGAGGGGACGGATGAGAAGAATATGATGAATCTTCTTTACCTCACTGTGAAAGCCCTTCTGAATCCGGAACTGGACCCGCGGCTGGTGAGGTGCATTTTTGAGCTTCGCACTATGGCGGAGCAGGGACTGATGCCGGAGCTTTTCCGCTGCGTGCACTGCGGAGAGGAGATCGCAGGCAAAGAGAACCTGTTCTTTTCCCAGGAGGCACATGGAATTCTGGATGGAGACTGCCTGAAAAGAGCGGATGCAGCGGAGTCAAGAAGCGCAAGACGGATTTCCCCGGCAGCGCTTTACACCATGCAGTATATTGTCAGCTCGCCTATGACCCGGCTTTATAATTTCACGGTGACAAAGGAAGTGCTGCGGGAATTAGAGCACCACATCCGCACCTATGTAGCCGCAAACACGGACAAAAAGTTCAAAAGCCTGCAGATTCTGGAGGTTATGATCTGAGCGGGCTGTTTTTGTCCTTCGAAGAAGGCTGGTTAGACGCGGCAATATGAGCGTTTTTCCGCATAATGTACGGAATTGAGTACGCGTTATAACTTTACAAAAGCAGAAGTAACGAGTATAATGATTAAAAATCATCTATCAAACAATGAGGAGAGATATCATGGAAAAAACAATGGACAAGATTATTGCTCTGGCGAAAGCAAGAGGATTTGTTTACCCGGGTTCTGAGATTTATGGCGGTCTTGCCAATACATGGGACTACGGAAACCTTGGCGTAGAGCTTAAAAATAACGTAAAGCGTGCATGGTGGCAGAAATTCATTCAGGAATCCCCATACAACGTAGGTGTTGACTGTGCCATCCTGATGAACCCGCAGACCTGGATCGCTTCCGGACATCTTGGCAGCTTCTCCGATCCTCTTATGGACTGTAAAGAGTGCCACGAGCGTTTCCGTGCAGACAAGATCATCGAGGATTACAGCCAGGAGAACGACATTACACTTGAGAGCTCTGTAGACGGCTGGTCCCAGGAAGAGATGAAGAATTTCATCGAGAAACACAATGTTCCATGTCCTTCCTGCGGAAAACACAATTTCACAGATATCCGTCAGTTCAACCTGATGTTCAAGACCTTCCAGGGTGTAACAGAGGATGCTAAGAATACTGTATATTTAAGACCGGAAACAGCACAGGGTATTTTCGTAAACTTCAAGAACGTACAGAGAACCTCCCGTAAGAAGATTCCGTTTGGTATCGGCCAGATCGGTAAATCCTTCCGTAACGAGATCACACCTGGAAACTTCACTTTCCGTACCCGTGAGTTCGAGCAGATGGAGCTTGAGTTCTTCTGCGAGCCTGACACAGACCTTGAGTGGTTTGCATACTGGAAGAGCTTCTGCCTGAACTGGCTGCATTCTCTTGGCCTGAAGGATGAGGAAGTTCGTTACCGTGACCATGACAAAGAGGAACTGAGCTTCTACAGCAAGGCTACCACAGACGTTGAGTTCCTTTTCCCATTTGGATGGGGCGAGCTCTGGGGAATCGCTGACAGAACAGACTATGACCTGACTCAGCATCAGAACGTATCCGGACAGGATCTTACCTACTTCGACGATGAGAAGAAGCAGAAATACATTCCATATGTAATCGAGCCGTCACTTGGTGCTGACCGTGTGGTTCTGGCATTCCTTTGCAGCGCATATGATGAGGAAGTCCTGGACGCAGAGAAGAACGACGTTCGTACCGTCCTTCATTTCCATCCGGCACTTGCTCCGGTTAAGATCGGTGTGCTTCCGCTTTCCAAGAAGCTGAATGAGGGCGCTGAGAAGATTTATGCGCAGTTATCCAAGAAATACAACTGTGAGTTCGATGACCGTGGAAACATCGGTAAGCGTTACAGAAGACAGGACGAGATTGGTACTCCGTTCTGCGTAACCTACGATTTCGATTCCGAGACAGACGGAATGGTAACCGTCCGTGACCGTGATTCCATGGAGCAGGTTCGTATCAAAATCGACGAGCTGGATGCTTACTTTGCAGATAAATTTACATTCTAAGAATCTTTATAAAAAATCCAGGGCAGGCAGATTGAAAATGAAATCTGCCGCTCTGGATTTTTTTTATCTGGAACGTTTCATATGAGTTTCCACCTCAAAAGTGAACCTGTCTGGCTATACGGCTGCCGGATTTCTTTAGAACACTTCGATGGTATATGCAGTCTCGAACATCTCGTCCATTTTCAGATGGTTGATAAATGGTTTCTCAGAAAGATCCCCTGTAAATCCGCAGTCATCGCAGCGGCCCATCCATGGCTCTAAGCATACAAAAGG
>CAVJRB010000337.1:0-2000 GCA_963651655.1 bacterium
AAGGGACTGTATCCCCTGGAGCTTTTTAACAAAGAGGACGCCTGCCAGGTGCTGGATCAGATCCATGGCTGGCAGCAGAAGATGATGGAGAAATTTGGCATCCACTTCATTCATGCTTCCGATGAATGGTACATTATGGCAGGAAGAGAGCTGCCCCAGGAGGATTCCTATGACGGCTATCTTCAGCTGGAAAACGGCGTGGGAATGCTGCGGCTGCTTGGAACAGAGGTGCAGGACACTCTTGCCGGAATGGATGGAGATGACCGGAAGGTTCAGGCAGTCAGTGCCACAGGAGCACTGGCGGCGCCTTACATTGCCCGCTATATGGGAATGATCCATGAGAAATTTCCAAATGTCAATGTAGAGGTGGTCACCATACGAAATGAATTTTTCGGAGAGACCATTACTGTAGCCGGACTGATCACAGGCGGCGACCTGATGCGGCAGTTAAATGGAAAAGACCTCGGGGAAAAGCTTCTGATCCCCTGCAGCATGCTGAAGAACGATGAGAATGTTTTTCTGGATGATATAACCGTAGAGGAGCTTTCCAAAGAACTGAATGTAGAGATAGTAATTGTGGATGAAGGAGGCGCTGACCTTGTATCAGCCGTTCTTGATCCGCCCCAGCATAAGAAACAGAAAAGGAGACAAATGTATGAGCAAACCGGTAGTAGCAATAGTGGGCAGGCCTAACGTAGGAAAATCCACATTGTTTAACGCACTGGCAGGAGATAAAATTTCAATTGTAAAAGATACGCCAGGTGTAACAAGAGACAGAATCTATGCAGATGTGACATGGCTGGACAAAGAGTTCACCATGATCGATACCGGCGGTATTGAGCCGGACAGCAGCGACATCATTCTTTCCCAGATGAGAGAGCAGGCGCAGATCGCCATTGACACAGCAGATGTTATTATTTTTATCACAGATGTGCATCAGGGGCTTGTGGATTCTGATGCCAAGGTAGCAGACATGCTTCGCCGCAGCGGCAAGCCGGTTGTGCTTGTGGTAAATAAGGTGGACAGCGTACAGAAATATATGATGGACGTGTACGAATTCTATAACCTTGGAATCGGAGAGCCATTTGCCATTTCTGCAGCCAACCGTCAGGGACTGGGAGATATGCTGGACGAAGTGATCAAGTATTTCCCGGAGGATACAGGCGAGGATGAGGATTCCGATATCCCGAAGATCGCCATTGTAGGAAAGCCGAACGTAGGAAAATCTTCTCTTGTAAATAAACTCCTTGGAGAAGACCGCGTGATCGTATCCGACATTGCAGGAACTACCCGTGATGCGGTTGATACCAAGGTTACCTGGAACGGCAAGGAATATATTTTCATCGATACCGCAGGACTTCGCCGCAAGGCCAAAGTAAAAGAAGAGATTGAGCGCTTCAGCGTGATCCGTACCGTCACTGCAGTAGAGCGGGCAGACCTTGTGGTTGTGATGATTGACGCTTCCGAGGGTGTTACCGAGCAGGATGCCAAGATCGCCGGAATTGCCCATGAGAAAGGCAAGGGTGTGATCATTGCAGTGAATAAATGGGATGCCATCGAGAAAAATGACAAGACTATTTACAAGCACACCAACCGTATCCGTGAGGTTCTTTCCTTTATGCCGTATGCGGAGATCGTATTTATTTCCGCGAAGACCGGCCTTCGAATTTCCAGAATGTTTGAGACTCTGGATGCGGTCATCGAGAACCAGACCATGCGTATCCAGACTGGTGTGCTCAACGAAATCCTTGCAGAAGCTATTGCCATGCAGCAGCCGCCGTCAGACAAGGGCAAGCGCCTGAAAATCTTCTACATGACTCAGGTAGCAGTGAAGCCGCCTACATTCGTTATTTTCGTAAACAACAAGGAGCTTATGCATTTCTCCTACACCAGATATCTGGAAAACAAGATCCGCGATGCCTTTGATTTTGGCGGCACACCGCTGAGATTTATTGTAAGAGAGCGCGGAGAGAAGGAATAATTATGGAACGGATTGCTTG
>CAVJRB010000337.1:2031-3561 GCA_963651655.1 bacterium
TATATTATTGGAAAATACCATCACATGGATATCCGCCAGTACGGAAGCGGCAATGCGGGAACCACCAATGCCCTTCGTACCCTGGGCAAAAAGGCGGGAGCCATGACCCTGATCGGGGACATGTTAAAATGTGTGATCGCCATTCTGGTGGTGGACGCGGTTTTCAAAAATCAGTACGGGGACATTCTGCCCCTGCTTGGAATGTATACGGCAGCAGGCTGTGTTCTTGGACATAATTTCCCCATCTATCTGAAATTTAGAGGGGGAAAGGGAATTGCAGCTTCTGCCGGAATGCTCCTTGCCCTTGACTGGAGAGTGTTTCTGATCTGTGCTGTGATCTTTATCGGGCTTGTAGCAGTTACACGTTATGTTTCCCTGGGCTCCATGGCAGCTTATGTAGGCGCACTGGTCTGCTTTATCGCCTTTGGCGCGGCAGGAAGCTATGGCATGGATCCTTCCCATGTGGTGGAAATGAATGTGATCATGGCCCTTATGACAGTTCTTGCCATTTACCGGCACAGAGCCAATATTTCCCGTCTTATGAACGGCACTGAGAATAAGCTGGGAGCGAAGAAAAGATGAGGTGATGGATTTGGCAAAAATCAGTGTAATGGGAACCGGAAGCTGGGGAACAGCACTTGCAATACTGCTTCACAACAATGGCCATCAGGTTATGCTGTGGTCTGCACATCCGGAGAAAGCAGTCAGCCTGAATGAGACCCGCGAGGACAGTGGGAAGCTTCCCGGGGTGAAGATCCCGGAAGGAATCGTAATAACTTCCGATGACAGGGCGGCTCTTACAGATGTGGATGTGACCGTGTTTGCTTCTCCTTCTGCCTATATCCGTAAAATAAGCAGACGCCTGGCACCTTATGTGCGCCAGGGTCAGATCATTGTAAATGTGGCAAAAGGTGTGGAAGAGAACACACTGATGCCGGTGTGTGATATTATTAAAGAAGAGATTCCCCAGGCAGATGTATGCGTGCTTTCCGGACCAAGCCATGCGGAGGAGGTAAGCCGGGGGCTTCCTACCACCTGTGTGGTTAGTGCCCGTAAGAAAGAGACAGCAGAATATCTCCAGGGACTTTTCATGAGCCCGGTGTTCCGTGTGTATACAACGCCGGATATGCTTGGTGTGGAGCTTGGCGGCGCGCTGAAGAATGTCATTGCCCTGGCTGCTGGTACTGCCGACGGACTTGGCTATGGAGATAATACCAAGGCTGCCCTGATCACCAGAGGAATTGCGGAGATGACAAGACTTGGGGTGAAAATGGGTGCCAAGCTGGAAACCTTTGCAGGACTTTCCGGAATCGGGGATCTGATCGTTACCTGCGCCAGTGTGCACAGCCGAAACAGGCGCGCCGGTTATCTTATGGGAAAAGGATATACCATGGAGCAGGCCATGGAGGAAGTGCAGATGGTTGTGGAGGGCGTGTATTCTGCCAAAGCAGCCAAAGCCCTTGCGGAGAAATATGATGTGGAGATGCCCATTGTCATGGAAGTGAACAAGCTTCTGTTTGAGAACAAGCC
>CAVJRB010000338.1:0-4028 GCA_963651655.1 bacterium
CATTCTCTGAATGGCAGTCTCACGGCCAAGAGTACAGCGAAGCTCCGGCACAAATGGCCTGGAAGTGAGATGTACCAGCCAGGTCTCCCCGTTTGGAAGATCCACGTAACTTGCATGACCAGATTTCTGCAGCTTGCTCGCCGGGTTATAGTAACGTGGTTTCAGATGATCCCAGTCTGCACGTTCATTATGTACTTCTGGTGAAGAGGTCACAATCGGGTTGCAGGGATCAGCCTCATACGGTCCCCACACGTTTTTGGAACGTCCCATTGTTACGCTATGGTAATAACCGGTACCACCCTCGGCACACATAATATAGTAGTAATCTCCACGCTTTGTCAGATGAGGAGCCTCGATGCAGCCGCGGTCAGTTCCGCCGCGCCAGAATGCCTTAGGCATTCCTATTACTTTTTTCTGCTGCGGATCATACTCTACGATACAGATCGGGCCGGGTTTCTCGTACTCAGTTCTTGTCTCCCATTCCAGTGCCACGATATATTTTTTCCCGTCATCATCATGGAACATGGATGCGTCAAAGCCAGAGGAATGAAGATAAACAGGCTCGCTCCACGGTCCGCGCAGGTCTTTGGCTGTGATCAGATAATTGTCCACATCGAAGTATCTGGCATTCATGGAATTCATTACGCCATATACCACATAAAACAGATCATCTGCCTCGCAGTATGTCAGACACGGCGCCCAGATTCCCTTTGCGCTTGGAAGCTTCTTAAGGTCCGGATCCTCTGCATTGGTCAGAGCATGGGAATACAGCTCCCAGTTTTTCATATCCTTTGAATGGTAAATTGGAATTCCAGGAAACCACTCGAAAGAGGAAACTGCAATATAAAAGTCGTCCCCTTTTCGACAGATACACGGATCCGCGTGAAAACCTGGTAAAATTGGATTTTGAATCATTGTAAAAACCTCCATTTCTTCTGCTCTTATCATAAACCACTTGCCAGCAGATTTCCAGATGTGATAGTATCTAACTAATAGGTCAATATTCTCTTTTTTACGGAGATCAAAAATGGAAAAAATACTCACCGCTTCCAACTACGAAGTCATCCTCCTGGATGCCCGGACCAACGTGCGCTTTTATACCTCTTATGATCCGGGAAGCTATGTTCCGCCCCACTGGCACGATGCCATTGAGATCGTCTACCTGCTTGAGGGGCAGCTGAAACTTAATATAGAAGGAACTCACCAGGAACTCCTCGAAGGACAATGCACCCTGATACAGCCAGGCAAAATTCACTCCACCTTATGTACCCAGCCCAACAGGGCTATTGTCTTTCAGATTCCCCAGGCATTTATGGAAAAGTTCATTCCAGATGCTTCCTCCTTCACCTTTTCCCTGGATGTTCCCCAAAGCCAGGACGCAACCGGCGATCAGGAGAACACTGCGCATCAAGATGGTATGAAACAGTTTAAGATCAATCTTGAGAAAATGCAGTTCATTATGGACACGAAACCAGATGGCGCACTTTTGTTATTCAACGGACTTCTTTTCAATACGCTCTATCAGCTGTACCATGATTTCAGCCAGGTACAATCCGGCTGTGCAGACACAAAGCAAAACCGCAATCTGCAGAAGCTGAAGCCAGTTCTGGATTACATTAACGAAAACTACAACCGCAGCATATCCCTGGCAGAAATCTCCAGCGTTGCCATGTTCGATTCCAAATATTTCTGCCGTTTCTTCAAAAAATGCATGGGAACCACCTTTCTGGAATACCAGAATGAGATCCGGATTTCCCATATATACCAGGATTTGATTTCCACAGACGACACAATCACCCATATCCTGGAACGCCATGGCTTCACCAACTACAAATTATTCCGCCGCATGTTCCAGGAGCATTTCGGCGTGACACCATCGTCTATACGCAAAGCCGCACAAAAAGGAGAACATTATGCACATTCTGGTAATTGAAGATGAACAGCAGCTCTGCCGTTCCATTGCGGAGGGACTTCGCATAGATGGTTACGAGACAGATATCTGCTTTGACGGAAACGAAGGCCTTGCCCTTTGCACCACAGAAAATTACGATCTGATCCTGCTGGATCTGAACCTTCCGGGTATGGACGGGCTTGAACTTCTCCGCCAGTTCCGGAATTACGATGCCAGCACTCCGGTTCTCATCCTCTCCGCCCGCGGACAGATTCAGGACAAAGTAGAAGGATTGGATCTTGGCGCCAACGATTACCTTACCAAGCCCTTCCATTTCGAAGAGCTGGAAGCCCGGATCCGCAGCCTGACCCGGCGCAAATTCATTCAGGCGGATGTATGCCTGAAATGGGAAAACCTCACTTTCGACACCCGGACCAGAGAAGCTTCCGTGGATGGCGCTCCCCTTTCCCTTACCAGAAAGGAAAGCAGCCTTCTGGAATATTTTCTCCTTCATCAGAATCGGGTGATTTCCCCGGAGGAAATGATCGAGCACATTTGGGATGGAAGTGTCAATACCTTCAGCAACTCAATCCGGGTCCACATTTCCTCCCTGAGAAAAAAACTGCGGGCAGCACTTGGATTTGATCCTATCCAAAACAAAGTAGGACAAGGCTATATATTGGAGGACGCTAAATGAAAGAAAAAAAATCTCCCTTCCATGCATCCCTGCAGTGGAAGCTCACGCTTCTCCTGACATTACTCATGATTATATCCTGTATCCTTATGTATTTCTTCATCAGTCACTCTGCGGTAAGCGGAATCGACGAATTGCAGGACTACATGATCCAGGTCGAACCTCAGGAAGGTGATGGCCCTATTACATTCAGTGTTGACCCACTGGCCCTTTTCCCCCAGCTTGAGGAAGAAGTCCAGGCGACCAAGGATCTGTTTCTTCTCCGAAGCGTTATCGCAACTGCAGTTGTCATTCTGCTCAGCAGCCTGTGCACCTACTGGCTTACCAGATGTACCCTGCAGCCTCTGCGAAAGCTGAACCAGGAAGTCAGCCAGATCCAGGCGCAGAACCTTTCCACCCGACTTGCAGTGCCAGACACCAAAGATGAAATCGCCCAGCTCACAGGCTCTTTCAACGAAATGCTCACCAGGCTTGACAATGCATTCAGCATCCAGAAGCAGTTTTCCGCCAATGCCGCCCATGAACTACGCACACCTCTGGCAGTCCTTCAGACCAACCTGGAGGTTTTCCAGAAAAAGAAGGAACCCCAGCCAGAAGAATACCGCCAGCTTTTTTCCATGATCCAGGAACAGACCGCCAGACTTTCCCATCTGGTTGGAACCCTTCTGGACATGACCAACCTGAAATCAGTTCCAAGAGCAGACCAGGTGTCACTGGCAGAGCTGACAGATGAGGTGTTCTGTGACTTGGATCCCGTTGCTGAAAAAGCTGGAATTACCTTAAACTTTAATAGTGAAAATATGTCTAACTCCAATTTCCGCGACTGTACCGTAACCGGAAGCTACGTCCTTCTCTACCGCGCAGTCTACAACCTTGTGGAAAATGCCATCAAATACAACCGCCCCGGCGGAGCCGTCACCGTCACCATCCGCCAGGAAGATTCCCGTGCCTTCATTTTGGTACAGGACACCGGAATCGGCATCTCCCCGGAAAACCAGGAGAAAATCTTCCACCCGTTTTTCCGCGTGGACAAATCCCGCAGCCGCGCTATGGGCGGCGCAGGTCTTGGACTTGCACTGGTAGACTCCATTGCCCACGAGCACGGCGGCTCTGTAAAAGTACTGGATAGCAGCGAAAAAGGCAGCACCATCGTGCTGGCGCTGCCTGTAAACATATAAGCTCAATATTCCCGTAAAAATACCCCGCAGCAGGAATCTCAGGGTTTCCTGCTGCGGGGTATTAAAACGTTATGTTCAGCCGTGTCTTCGCAATCCGTCCCTCCCTAGAGACTACGAACTCATCAGCTATGGTTGTAATTATAGTAACTTCCTGAAATTTTTCAATACGTTTTTAAGATATGACTTGTTTTTTGTCGAATTTAACTCGGGTTTTGGGGCAAAAAATACATAAAAAGCAAATTTTGAGGTTTTATAAAATATAGAA
>CAVJRB010000338.1:4038-7235 GCA_963651655.1 bacterium
ATATAGAACGCACACTCTAATCTGGAAAAGTCAGCGTATTGTCCTTTAAATCATATCCAATCACATCATCCCAATTTCTGCGTAATATGATTTCCGCCGTCAAATTCGTATCGTCATAGAGAATGGACCACTGGGTATTGCTGGTAATGTCATCTGCCGAAGGTTCCTGTGCAGCAGCCTTCAGAGCTTCCCACGCCACATCTTTCGTATAAACCTCTTCATAATCGAAAAGCGCTTCCATCTTGTCATACCGCTCTTTTCCATGTCCGTAAATACCATTTCTCTGATTGGGAAGAACCTGATCCTCATAAAGTGCAAAGAAATTGGTAACGGAGCGAACAGGCGTCACCACCATTTTCCTGGTCTCGCTTTCGCAGTCATACTCTATTACCCTGCCGTCACCAGTAGAATCGGTTATGTAAAAATGATAATCCCTTCCGCTGGACGCAAACATATCGTACTGCTGCAAAAGCTCCACAGCTTCCGCCGTACTTGCCGCCCTGTCCAGAATGAGGCGGATCGCCAGCGTGGTTCCGATTACAGGTTTGCCCGTATTCTGATGCACAGGCTCGCTGTCCAATGTCAGTACTGCAATGGATACGCCCTTTTCATTCATGCCGTCCAGACAGATAAAAGGTGCCGTCAGTGTGGCAAGCTTTTTCTTCATGCTTTCTTCCGGGGTGTTGGCAGATATATTATCCAGCGCTGCAAAGCCTACAGATTTATAGCCATTTTCCGGCTCGCAGTACACCAGCATAGCAGAAGTATCCCTTCTGAAATCGTAATTTCTTCCCATCAGAATGTCTCCGTGTGCCTCCTGCAAAGTAAACGCACTGCACCCGAAATCCGGAACATCAATCTGTACTGGCAGTATAGGAAGCGCCTCTTCCACAATCGCATCAACCAGGCTCTGGTCATCTGTGATTCCGTACTCAATCAACCGGTCCAGATCATACTCATACTTCACATCCATGCGGTACAGATTATACTCCTCGTAATCTGTCACCTTCTCAATGGTCCGTATGGTCTGAAATCGCCCTGTATACTCACAGACAAATTCCCCCACACCAATAACCAGAACTAACAAGATCACCAGCAAACCGCTGCGAATAATCAGCCATTTCCTCTCCGAGCCCTTCACCCGCACACCCCTTCCCGCATAATATTGATGGTAAACTGATTATACTGGATTTGGTAAAGGGTATGCAAGATAGTGGTGGGATATGACTTGTTTTTCAGCAGAAGTAACCGTTAAGCAGCTAAGGCATTTGCATTTACCTGGTCTATAATGCTGCGAATTCCAAACCAGGTATTCATGTCAGTAAAAATATCTGCAATACTACCGCGGTCCGTAAACGGTGTTTCCCGTAAAACAGAAAGATCCTTCAACATTCCATTATGTACAATGTATTCAACAATCTGGTTTACAAAGTAAATCTGCCTGCTATCAAAATTCGTTTCATCCAGGTATTTGGAAAAAGCTTCCTTCGCAGCATTCATGTCCATTCCAACAATTTCACGCACAAATTCTCCTAATGGCTTTTCTCCGTATTCTGCTTCATAATCTTCTTTTGTTCCTAATTCATTCCACAAAATCTTTTCCAGATTTTCAACGTCTTCCGATGTCAGCGGAATATTTCCTTTCAGCTTTGCAATTGCCTGATTATCCTGATGCTCGCGAACATAGTACTCTGCTTTGGCCTTATAATTTTTTAAATCGTCATTATCTAATTCTGCTTCTTTCCACTCCATTGAGAGAAGTTCATCTGTAAAATTAGTTTTGTAATCAAGATCCTCGGAAGGAATATATTTTATGAGATTCCTGATATTTTCCCGAATATATTCAAAATCATTAACGTCAGCACGCTCCACATAATCTGTATGCAAAATTTTATTTATCAAGTCTGCCTGTGCTATAATTTCTGGAATGTTAGCAACACCTGCAACTCCCGCAACTTTTTTCATCAGATCATGTCTGGCACGCCCATACTTTCTTCCTGTAAGATAAGCTAATTCAAGCCCATACATTAATGCATCAAACCGCAAAGCCTTCGCATTATCATCTTCAGGATAAATCAAAGGAGCCACTTCATCTCTCACAATTAATGTGTCTGCATAAGTTAGCGCCTGATAATTTTCTGCTTTTGAATATAGCTCCACATATCTTAAATGCTGCCGCACAGCAAAATTATCACGCTTGAGTTCGTCCACCTTCTCCGCCATATGCTGTACAAGATTTTTCCGATATGAAATTAACTTTTCGGTCTGATATTCCAATTCCTGCAGCTTATAAGAAATTTCAAATTGAAGTGAAAAAATAGCACCTTGCAACGCAATCATGTTTGCTGTTGGCTTACCCTTATTCATTCTGAAAAATTCAAAATTCCCGCAAAAATCAAATATGTAAAACCTCTGCTTATCCTCCCCATCCAGTAATCCTGGACATAATCTTGTTCCTCTTCCGATCATTTGCCAGAATTTTGCTTTACTCATAACTTTCTTAAAGAAAACAAGGTTCAAGACTTCTGGTACATCAATTCCCGTATCCAACATATCAACAGATATCGCAATTTGCAGCATTTTCTTCGGATCTGAAAACTCATCAATGGCACTCTGAACATGGCTTGTTTTTCTATCAATCACAGTTGCATAATCTTTTAAATTCGGATATTCCTTATTAAAAACACGCAAAATTTCCTCGGCATGTTTATGATTTTTTGCAAAAATAATTGTCTTGCCAATTTTATTTCCGTACTCAATTTTTAATCCTTTTTCTAACACAATATGAAGCACCTGTCGAATAGTATCTTCATTAAAGATCCACTCATTAAGCGCAGCAGAGCTAATCGCATCTGGAATTTCTCCATCCTCATCTTGAAAGGTATCCTCGTAGATCTGTTTCTCCTCATCAGAAAGCTCATCATACACAATACCATCTTCCAGAAATTTAAATCTGGTTTCTGCAGATAAAAAGTCGACAAGATACCCATCTTTTACTGCCTGCGCCAATTCATAACCATAAGTAGGGACACCATTTTCCAGTTCAAATATCTCATATGTGTTCTTATCAATTTCATCCTTTGGCGTTGCTGTTAATCCCACCAACGACGCATCAAAATAATTAAAAATGTCTCGATATTTATTATAGATTGAGCGGTGTGCTTCATCACAAATCAACAAATCAAAATGTCCTGGAG
>CAVJRB010000339.1:0-7104 GCA_963651655.1 bacterium
GCGTCATTAAATGGCTGTGGCATTGCTGTTTCTCCTTTCCTTTAGTTTTGCAACTTTATCTTATACAGCGGATAGGCGGGGCTTGAACTGTTGTCATTCCGATTCCTCCGCTGTGGTTGCCGTTTTGATAAATGATTCTGTGTATCGAAACGCTGTCTAAATGCGATCGCACATTTTTAATGCTGCGTAACAGTGTCGTAAACTGTTCTATGTTGTCCGGCTCTGCCAGCGCATTTGTGATAACTCTGAAATGGTACGGTTCCCCGCTGTATTCAAACCATTCTTCTACTGTGCAGTTTCCAAAAATGGTCTGCGCCAATTCCTCTACTGCTGCCTTTGTACCTGCGATCTGGTACCATCTCATTGTGTTCTGTATCAGCGATCTTTTTATTTCCGGGCTATATGATGCGTCATAATATTGTGTACGCATTTCCGTTGCCAGCAGGTCCAATGCTTCCTCTGGTGCGTCTTTCAGGTTTCCCATTACAGTTGCCCGGTCTGTATACTTAATCACAAGCCTTATTCCTTCCCTGATCGCATAGGATAACGCCTGTACTTCCGGATCTGTTTTATATGGTCCTCCCAGTAAATCACTAAGAAGACCGTCTTTGAATGATTTAATCACCTTCCAAACCTCCGTAATTTACTGTTACTGTTCCCAGTGAAGCGATCTGCCAGTCCTCCAGCTCTTTGAAAACTGGTTCTGTTATGACTGCCCTTTTTACTCCTGCTGCCATCAATCTTGCCGTGATTTCATCCGGGTTTATATCCCTTCCGATCTTGTCCGTCTGCCATACCTTGTAGTTTTCTATTGCTTCCCCTACTGCTTCCTGTATCATTGCCACGGACGGACGGTTTGACCGTCCAACGTAATAGGTCAGATTGATGTTGTACGCCACCTTTTCCGGTCCTTCGATCACTACATGGTCTGTCAGCGGTCTTGCTGGTGCTTCTGTCAGGTATTCGCTTAACCCGTCGATCATACTTTTTGAAGGTTCGCTGTTGTCTTCAAGCAGGATTCGTATATTGACCGTTCCCGGTGTCCCGCTGTATACCGCAGTATCTTTTATCAGTGAACTGTATTCCTTGCAGCGGTATATATACGCATCTTCCGGACCTGCAACAGAAAAACCAGACGGGGCAATAAAGGTTCTTTCTGCAAGTTCTTCGTCTGTTTCTACGTCTGTACCTCCGGAACTTGTGTCCAAATTGGTCACATTATCAATGAATGGTAATGGGTCTACCATTTCCGTTATTTCTCCCGGTGCATATCCGTTTCCTGCGCTTCCTGTTTCTGTACACTGACATAACACGGAAACTTCCGTTTCTCCTGGCTTTATCTCTGCGTAATCCAGCGTTTCAAATACCTGTTCGTAGTCTGCTGTTACGCGGCTGCCTTCTGGTATCGCTGTTACACTGCTTCGTGCTTCTTCCAGTGAATATTTGACTGTAACGGTCGCTGCTTCCGCATCTTTTCTTATAACGCTGCTTCGTGTAGCTGCCAGATTCTCCATGTAATCACCGTAGGCGTATTTTAGGAAATTCATTTTTCCGGCTTTATCTATCCTCTGCAATGCCTGATAGAAAAGCGCGGCGTTTGCTAAAAGTATGATCCTGTTTGGATCTCCCCTGGCTAACGTCACGCTTTTTCCTGTTATCTCTTCATATTTTTTCTGGTATGTCGTAATCATCAGACTTTGCACATCCTCCAGACTAAGGTTATCAATAAACGAAATATCCGGAAGATCTTTAATTGCCTGTAAACTTGTATCTGCCACTTTTTATCCCTCCTGTTCTTCGTCCTCGGTATAGTCTGTATCTGCCGGTACGAAATACAGAGTATGTTTTATCCCGTTTTCTGTCGTTTCGCTTTTTATGTCCTCCAGTTCTACGCGCGGCTCATACATATCTATTTTTTCGATGATCTCAACCGCCATGGCGTTACTTTCCCCTCCTACGGATGTGTCTATGTACTCTGGATTGATTCCATAGCTGCGATCACCTGCGCAGGTCCCTTCCAGTGTAGAAAAAAGCATTTTTAAATTTCTGTATATCTCTGCTGCTGTTTCGCTATTCGCATAGTCAAAACCTATCAGCTTGATATCTGTATCAATCATTGTTTTCTCCTTTACACATAAGTTTCAAAAGTAACATCCAGTTTCATTTTTGCGATTTCTCCCTTGTTGTAAATAACGTCCCATGCTTCCGATATTTCGGTTATTACAAACTTTTGTGATGTGATTTTTCTTTTTCCGACCACGAAATATTCTGGCTTTCCCTTCGTACAGGCTTCCCATAATTTCTTTTGTGTTTCATACGGTTTTACCCCATGTGCGGCACTTAATGTTATGGTCAATGTTATTGTTCTTGTGTCAGGTCCTAAAAACTGTTTGTATGGCAGACCTCCGACACGTTCCATTTTCGCCCAGCGTCCAGCGTTGGTAAGTTTGAAATCTTGAAATGTCAGGATCTTGTTTGAACTTACAGAGAAAGTTATATTCTTTCCAAAATTTCCAATTGCCATCTTGTCACCTCTTTAGTGGCTGCTCATGTGATTTAATATCTGTGCCAACGTTGCTGATCCGCTGTTATCTGAAAATGTAATGTCTGCTGCACTTATAACCAGTGATCCTCCGATCTCAATATTGGTTTTAGAATCTGTTTTCAATTTGTGACCGCTTTCCGGATTTCTTTCAAAATATGACTTTCCCGGTTTGTTTGAAAAATCCTTTCTGTATCGGTCTTTTCCGTTTACAGGCGGTTTGTTTTTACTGTTCCAGAATCGCCCTAACACAATTCCTGCTTCCAATCCATTTGAAAGGTGAAGAACTGCAACGTAATCTTCCACATTCGGCATATGATATTCATTGTTTAAAGCTATGTACGGGATCAAATCTGTTGTTACATCGTCGCCCCCGTTCATATCCTTATATACAACGCTCATCATTCCTGTTTTATAGTCTATCTTCGATACTTGCCCTATTCGGAATGCTCCGTTCATCGCTTCTCCTTTCTATGAAATATCCGATGCGTCAACCCATCCGTATACAGTAGAACCACCTCCGGACACTGCTATTAAGTGGTATGGATGCTTTCCACTGTGTATGATCGTTACTTTTGCCTTTCCTGGCTTGCACCGTTTCGGGCTGGTTGAATCCGCACTTATATAATGTTTGGTACCCGTAAAGTTTACGATCTGCCCTACTTTCGGTTTGGTTGTCGTTTTCTTCTTTGTTGTCGTGGTCTTTTTGGCTGGTGTTGCTTTCTTCTTTCCTACGCTTGCCTGCACTTTGTGCATGGTCAGTTCCATTGTGTATGCAGCATTTCCGGACACATTATGTACAACCTTATCAATAAAGTATTTGCCGTTCACCTTTTCGGCTCCCTTGACTGTTATATTGATTCCGGAAGTAATGTCCGGATCTGCTTTGATCGTACACGTCATTGTTTCCGCAGATCTGTTTTCCTGGTTTACCTTTGCTGTTATCTGACGTTTCGCATCTGCCAGACTATCAACTTTTTCTGACATATGGTAAATCCTGCTGCCGCTTCCGACTTTGCAGGTATATTCTTTTTCTTTCTCTCCTGCTGTATACTTAATCGTTCCACCTGTATATGTTCCGATCAGCGAACCAACGTAGTTCCATGAAAGCATATTCTTTATGTCAATGGACTTTTTCGCCCTTTTAGCTTCGTATTTAACCGGATCGTAAATATATACTTTTCCTGCATATACCTTTATATATAATCCGTATTTTTCGCATAATTCTGTCAAAAAAGAGCAGTCCGTTTTGCTTGTCTGCTCTATCTTTTTTATGCTGATTGTTCCTGCATCGTAAGTCAGCTTGATTGCGTATTTCTTGCAGATCTTACTTGCAATTTCTCTGATCGTAACCTTTTTCCAGGTCTTTGATCTCTGTGTTGCTCTGAATGCCTGTTTTTCCGGTACCGAAGTAGCACCTATCGTTCCTTCCAGCGGCCATCCGGAAAACTCTTTACTATCGCAGCAAAATTTCCCGCACTTAACAATCAGGTGATCGCCATATTTCTTCCAGCTATACAGATGTATATTTGCGGTAATTTTACTTCCTTTTGCGGGGGATTTCTTTAAAAAGTAGGAAGCAACATTATCAACACCAATGCTGATTATGTCGCTTTCCCCTGTCGCTGGATCTTCGTATGTAAATTCTTTAATCCTGGCTTTCAAGGTCTGAGAATTGATCCCGCCCGATCCGGAATAGGTGATTGATATTTTTGCCTGACGTGGAATATCACTCATCGTCCCACCCCTCCCCTAAATCATATGGATCAACTTCTTCGTCCTCTTCTTCCTCTGTCTTCCATATCGGCATATCTTCGTCGATTTCTTCCGGGATATCCGGGACGTTTATTTCTGTCCCGGATGAAAAGATCAGTGTATCAAGTAACGGGTAATTATTCTGCATTAACCAGTCAGCATATTTTTCTTGTCCGTAGACTTTTAAAGCGATCTGGTCCCATGTTTCGCCCTGTATGGTCGTATACTTTGCCATTACTTAAACCCCTTTCTTTTTTTCTCCCTGTCATACTGTTCCATGAATTTTTTAAATTCGTTAAATGTCATTTTAGCTGCTTCTTTTGCATCCTCTTTTGTTGCTGAACCTTGTAGCACATAAGTTGGTGAAAAGTTGATTGTCATTCCGGTTCCTGCAACTTCCATTGAACCGGTCTGATTCGTGTTTCCGATCCTTTCCAGTTTTCCAAGCAGGTTTCCTATGATTCCTTCTGTATTGTTTGACAGAAGTCTGCTCATAATCTCTTCCATTCGTTTCCACAAGGTATCTAACGGAAGAATTGCTTCTGGTCCTGCTTCTCCTACTCCCTGTAAGCCCTGTAAAGTCGGCAGGATTGTTGGTGAATTAAAGATACCGCCAAGTGCGTTCCATGATACTGAAAAATGCGGAATTGTTACGCTACCGCCTTTTCCGTAGCCAATCGAACTGGTTGAAACGGAAATAACCGGAATGGAAGGACGCGGGATTGTAATGTGCATATTCGCAAACGCTGATCTGACCGCATTTGCCGCCGCTGCTGCCCCGCTTGCGCAGGTTGCCTGTAAAGATGCCATTGCAGATGCCGCAGACGCTCTCGCGGTACTCCATCCGGCATTTAATGCGCCGTTTACCGATGCCATCATTGATGATATTGCACCAACCACGGCTCCAGATCCGCTTTGTATTGCCGCTGTAAGGGCTTGCGTAAGTGCGGTTCCTCCTGCACGTCCGGATTGCTGCCCCTGCTGCGTCATTCGCTGCACTGTCATTCCGGTATCATCCGGATTGAAGTTGTACGTGCCTACTGCTGCATTGATTCCGCTTCCAAGTGCGGCTCCTCCTGCCTGTCCTGCGGTTGTTCCTGCCTGCGTTAATGTCGCAACCGGTAATACCGTATTTGCATCAAACGTGTATGCGCTCATTGCACTTGATAAGCTCGTTGTAAACGCTGTTCCGCCAGTTGTTCCGGCTGCTCCCAGTGTTCCGGATAATGCCGCGGTATCTACTCCAATACTGGACGGATTGAACGAATAGCCCGACAGTGAGTTATTCAGTCCGTCTGTAAGGGCTTTTCCACTTGTGTTGCCTGCTTCTGACAGCTTCGTTGCCAATGATCCTGTATCAATATTGATAGCAGATGTACTTATTGACTGTCCGGCAAGTGAATTTGATAAACTGTTTGCAAAAGCAGAACTTCCCTGTGCTCCGGCATTTGACATATTGTTTACTACGGTCGATGTATCTACACCAATTGCAGTGTCCACCGAAAATCCCGCGATTGAATCATTGATTGCGGATGTAAAGGCGGTTCCTCCGGTTGTTCCGGCTGCTCCCAGTGTCGCAGACAATGTGGCTGTATCTACTCCGATACTGGACGTATCAAACGCATATCCTGCAAGTGATCCGTCAAGACCGTTTGTAAAGGCTGTTCCGCCATTTGCTCCAGCACTTCCCAGTGTCGCGGTTAATGCTGCTGTATCTACTCCGATACTGGATGTATCAAACGCATATCCTGCAAGTGATCCGTCAAGACCATTTGTAAAGGCTGTTCCGCCTGCCTGACCTGCATTTCCCAGTGTTCCGGATAATGCCGCGGTGTCTACTCCAATACTGGACGGATTAAACGTATACCCTGCAAGTGATCCGTCAAGACCATTTGTAAAGGCTGTTCCGCCAGTCTTTCCGGCTTCAGACAATGAATTTACTAATGTGCCTGTATTGATCCTTAATTGCAGTGCAGTTAATGCCTGTAATACTTTCAGACTTGCCACAAGTGTTTGAACTGCTGTATTTGCAGTGTCTACCTGTGCAGAATCAATCTGGATCTGCATTTGTGTTTCCTGTGAAAGTCCGCTTGTGTCTACCGTCGGGGCTGCTACTTCTTCGCTTCCTCCGCCTGTGATCGCGTTCCAGATACCGCCGAAAAAGTCTTTCACGCCTTCCCACGCTGATTTCACCGCATCCGCTGCGTTTGTCGCTGCACCTTTTAAAAGCTCCCATCCTGCATCCAGTAAGCCGCCCAGGTTAGAACCTATGTCTGAAATATTTGATACCATAGTGTCAAACCCTTCGCTTACCAGTCCTGGCAGTTCTCCAACTGCTGTGGACGCATTTGTTTTTAAAGTGTTCCACCCTTCATCCAGTAACGGGCCAATTGTAGAACCTACCGCAGAAATTCCAGATTTCAAGGTTTCCCAAACTTCTGACACTGCACCCGGTAATTCTCCTGCAAGGCTTGTTGCATTTGATTTCAAGGTGTTCCATCCTTCATCCAATAACGGACCAATCGTGGAACCTACCGCGGAAATTCCGGATTTCAAGGTTTCCCATCCTGCGGATATCGCACCAGGTATTCCGCTTACGAAACTTACAGCATTGCTTTTCAGCATTTCCCATCCTGCGTCCAGTAATGTTCCAATTGTGGAACCTACCGCAGAAATTCCAGATTTCAGCATTTCCCATGCGCCAGACAGCGCACCAGGTATCGCATTTGCCACTGTTGAAGCAGTGCTGCTGATCTGTTCTGGTCAAGCTTTTTTGTAACATTTTGACCTAATTTTTGCTATGGGGT
>CAVJRB010000340.1:0-3368 GCA_963651655.1 bacterium
CTCCCACAAATTGTGACGCACATCTTGCAGAAAGCCTTTTTCAAACACGCTCTAGCAATAAAATCCATCTAATATAGTATGAATTGGTATAGCTATATTCTATAACGAACTCAAGGGAAAATGAATTATGCAAAATATGCCTGTTTTGCTATGATAGATACAGATAGAAACGAAAATAAATTCTCAGCATCCGCTGGGAATTTTTACATCACATCAGACGGACCTGGAGGAGAATCATGGCAAGAGGAATCAATACAAAGTGTTTACATTTAGAAGAAGAGGAAGGCTGCTGTAACAATTACGGCTCTATCAGTTTTCCCATTTATCAGACTGCAACCTACGCACACCCGGCAGTAGGACAGAGCACAGGCTTTGACTACAGCAGACTGCAGAACCCAACCAGAGAGCACCTGGAAAAAATCGTGGCAACTCTGGAAAACGGAATCGACGCGCTGGCTTTTTCCACAGGAATGGCAGCCATTACTCTGGTAATGGAGCTGTTTAAGCCTGGAGATCACCTGATCGTGGACGCAGATCTGTACGGAGGAAGCATCCGTCTTTTTGACAATGTTTCCGCGAAAAATGGGCTTCAGTTTTCCAGAATCGACTGCTGGAAAGAAGACGTGGAAAGCTATGTGAATGAGAACACAAAGGCAATTTATATTGAAACTCCTACCAATCCTATGATGAATGTAACGGACATTGCGGCACTGGCGGACATTGCGAAAAGACATGATCTGCTTCTCATTGTGGACAATACATTTCTGTCCCCTTATTTCCAGAATCCTCTGAATCTGGGGGCGGACATTGTGGTGCACAGCGGAACCAAATTCCTGGGCGGACACAACGATACCCTGGCTGGATTTCTGGTGACAAACCGGGAGGATATCAGCGAGAAGCTTCGTTTCCTGATCAAAACAACAGGCTCCGGGCTGGCTCCTTTTGACAGCTGGCTGATCCTTCGCGGAATCAAAACCCTGGGAATCCGCATGGAGCAGGCTCAGAAAAATGCGTTTAAAATTGCTGAGTGGCTGAAAAACCAGAAGGCAGTGACCAGGGTGATCTATCCGGGACTTCCCGAGCATCCAGGCCATGAGATTATGAAAAAACAGGCAAGAGGCTTCGGCTCCATGCTGACCTTCCAGCTGGAAAGCCCGGAATTTGCCCTTTCTATTTTATCAAAGGTGCGGATGATCAAATTCGCGGAAAGTCTTGGCGGAGTGGAGACACTTGTCACCTATCCTACCACACAGACCCACGCAGACGTTCCGGAGGAGATTCGTGAGCGCAACGGAATCACCAGAAGTACCCTTCGTCTTTCTGTAGGAATCGAGGATGCACAGGATCTTTTGGACGAATTTGAGAAAGTATTTGCAGAAACAGAGGAAGAATTACATGGCGGAAAGAAATCTTGATTTTGACAGAATCATAAACAGAAAAAATACCAGATGCTTGAAATATGACTTTGCGGTAGAGAGAGGAAAACCTGCGGATGTGCTGCCGTTGTGGGTGGCAGACATGGATTTCGAGACTTCTTCTTACGTGGAAGACGCGCTGGTGGAGCGGGCGAAAGAGGGCATTTTCGGATACAGCGAGGTGCAGACTCCTTATTTTGAAATCGTGGCAAACTGGATGAAAACCCATCACAACTGGGAGCCAGAGGAAGAGTGGCTGATCAAGACGCCGGGTGTTGTTTTTGCCCTTGCTATGGCGGTGAAGGCGTACACACAGCCTGGGGACAGCGTTTTGATCCAGCTTCCGGTGTACTATCCTTTTTCTGAGGTAATCACGGACAACGGCAGAAAAGTGGTAAGCAGCAATCTTTACCAGGGAGAGGACAACCGCTATCATATTGATTTTACGGATTTTGAGAAGAAGATCACAGAGGAAAATGTGAAGCTGTTTTTCCTGTGCAATCCTCACAATCCGGTGGGAAGAGTGTGGACCAGGGAGGAACTGGAAAAGCTTGGAGATATCTGCGTGAAACATGGAGTGATCGTGGTGAGTGACGAGATTCACCAGGACTTTGTGTTTAAGGGAAAGCATCAGGTTTTCGCCGGAGTGAAAAAAGAGTTTCAGGAGATTTCCATTACCTGTACTTCTCCAAGCAAAACCTTTAACCTTGCAAGTATGATGATTTCCAATATTTTTATTCCCAATCCGGAGCTGCGCAGGAAATTCCAGAAGCAGCTGGATGCAGCTGGAATCAGCCAGCTTGGCGTGCTTGGACTGGTGGCTGTGGAGGCCGCGTATTCCAAAGGGGAAGAGTGGTATCAGGCGATGCATGCCTATGTGGAAAGTAATATTGCCTATACCAAGGAGTATGTAGAGAAGAACCTGCCAGGTGTGAAAATGACAGACCTGGAGGGAACTTATCTGGTGTGGCTGGATTTCCGGGAGACCGGGCTTAGCGTGGACGAGCTGGAAGATCTGATTATTTATAAAGCAGGCCTGTGGCTGGACAGCGGAAAGATTTTCGGAAAGGCCGGCGAGGGCTTCCAGAGAATCAATGTGGCGTGCCCGAGGGCTACGCTGACGGAGGCATTGGAGAGGATTAAGAAGGCGCTGGAAACCACCAGATAATCCTGTTGTGCAAAGGACGCCGTGATGATAAAATGGAAAAAACGGATTATCTCATGCACAGGAGAAAATTATGGCAAATAAAATTGACCGTGAGGACATGCTGGCGCTGACCAGAAGAATGAATGTTTCAAGATGCTCGTTTACCCGCGTTGCAGGCTGTTATGTAGATAAGGACGGCGACTTTGACGGCAGCTTTAATGTGAATTTCCTGAAGCTGTCCGCAGAGGAAAAGAAGCGGAATATAGAACTTGCCAAGGCAGTTCCCTTCGCCGCAACCAATGTGAATCTGAAGCGCTATGAGTTTTCCCAGGAGGATATGCGTCCGGGCACAGTGTGGCAGCTTCTTATGGCGCTGCGGGAATGCGGACTGAAAAATGACGCCCTGATGGACAGCTTCTATGATCTGGTGATGGAGCACTACCAGAGCAGCAGGCCTTATGCAGTTTATATGTTTCATGACAGGTACGATATTCCCGCGAAAGCCGCGGACAAGGAACGGCTGTGGGAATCGGAGACAGTTTTTGAATATCTGATCTGTGTGATCTGTCCGCTGGCAGATGAGTACGAGCCAGGTGCGCCGGAATGCGGATTTTTGTTCCCGGCATATACGGACGGCGGTGCAGATCTGAACCATGCGGCAGTATTTCAGGCAAATAAGGATCGGCCCCATAGGGAATTAGCGGAGAAAATATTGGGTGTGAAATAAACAGCTTGCCTGGGGAATGGCGCTATATATTGACAGAATCTTTTTGACACAACAGAGAATAGAGACAGAGATTAAATAA
>CAVJRB010000340.1:3378-8094 GCA_963651655.1 bacterium
GTTTATCAGAAGTAAATTGAATAAACATAGGTACCTTTTTTGTATACTTACATAGCCTGGAAAAGATTCTGGCTAAAATCACACACCATGTTCCGCTTCATATTCCCGGATAATTTTAAGTGCGGCGGCATACTTGGTCCGCCAGTGCTTCAGCTGCTCCGGCGCGGGCGTGGTGCCGGAAAGCCGTGTCTCATCTGTATTATGTGCAATATCAGCAAGCTTTACCTTCCGTGCAAGAGGGCTCTGGCAAAGTCTGCGGACATAGTCCAGGTAATCATCGGAAGGAGCATGGGTGAGCAGAAGTACTGTCTGCACAATTTCTTCCGAAAAATCTTTTTCCAGATCCTGGACTGTAAGGGGCGTATCTTCCAGGACATCATGAAGCAGGGCAATGCAGGTGGTGGTTTCATCCTCCATCTGTTCTGCAAGATGGATGGGGTGAAAAATATAAGGGACACCGCTTTGGTCAAACTGGCCTTCATGAGCCTTGTATGCCAGCTTCATGGCCTTGATGGTTAGGGGAGTATATACCATTTTTTTATTCTGCGGGAGCAGCCTCCGTATCAGCATTTAGTGGAGTAAAAGCTGCCAGGACTTCATCTGCTTCTGTCTGGGTATCTGCGGTGTAGGATAAGATGATGGAGACAAACTTTCCTCCCTGTTTACGTGTGCAGTATTTCTGAAGAACTTCGTAATCATTGATGGTGACGCTGGTTTCCATAACGCGGAAATCTTGTCCGCCAATCTGTGCGTCTGTAAGATCTGAATAAGTATATCCCATCTGTGTAGCATCCAGCATCTGCTGGGCGGCCAGGAAATACTGGTCTACGGTCATATTTTCCAGAGAAGCATCCTCTACTACCAGGGAAACATTGGGAAAACCGGAGACAGAGGAAGCCATCATTTCATAAACGGTGCCGGACAAAGCATCCTCTCCAAGCTCCATGCCGGAAGATTCTTCCAGTGTGCTCTGGCCCTGTCGCATAACAGATTCCAGTTCTTCCTCTGTATTCATGACAACGGTTTCCGGTGGGGTAAACTTCAGATTCAGCCATTCGCTCTGATAGTCTGTTTCGGTGATGGTGCCTTTTTCGTAGGGGGTGTCAGCTGTGTCTTCTGCAGCATCGGAAGCCTCATCAGAAGCGGTATCAGCTTCTGCTTCCGTCTGCGCCGCATCCTCTGCCAGTACAGGAACTGCGGTCACGGTACACAGGGAAAATGCCAGCACAGCCGGTATTATCAAACTGTTTTTTCTTTGCATGAAATCATCCTCCTGAGATTTTTACTACATGGCATATGGCCGTCTGGCCACACGTCCATGCAGCAGGAACAATAACGTTTATACGACCATTATAACGGCGGATGCCAAAAGGTACAACCCCTTTTCCACCCGAAATTATGCTGAAAATATATGTTGACAAATGAAAAAACTGTGATATACTTTGATAATCAAACTATTTTAAAGCAAAATGATTCAAACATCACATACCAGGAGGTATTATGACTGGAAAAATAAAAGGGACCGGTTCCTACAGACCGGTTCAGGTGTGGGACAATGACAAACTGTCCCACATGATGGATACAAGCGATGAATGGATTCGCGGCCGCACAGGAATCGGGCAGCGGCACATTGCATCCGGCGAAGAAACCGTTTCTTATATGGCGGCAAAGGCCGGTGAGGCTGCACTTGCAGATGCGAAAATGAAGCCGGAAGAAGTTGATCTGATTCTGGTATCGACCATGTCCGGGGAAAAAATCATGCCCTGCGCGGCCTGCGAGGTGCAGAAACTGCTGGGCGCGGTTCACGCAACCTGCTTTGATCTAAATAGTGCCTGTACAGGATTTTTGCTGGCACTGAATACGGCGCAGGCCTATCTGGGCGGACAGATTTACCGCACAGCTCTGGTGATCGGAGCGGAGGCGCTTTCCCATCTCACCAACTGGCAGGACAGAAGCACCTGTGTACTGTTTGGCGATGGAGCCGGGGCTGTGGTGCTGGAAGCAGACCCGTCAGCGATGTACGTTCAGGTCACTCATTCCATTGGAAATGGCGGCGGCGCGCTTACCTGTGCCAGCAGAAATCAGCCGGAATTTGCAGAAGAAAATGCAGACCTTACGCCCACTTACATGCAGATGGATGGAAAGGAAGTATTCAAATTTGCAGTTTCAAAGGTGCCGGAGGTGATCCAGGAGGTCCTTGATCAGGCAGGAAAAACAAAGGAAGAAATCCGTTATTATATGCTTCATCAGGCTAACTCAAGAATTGTTTCATCTGTGGCAAAGCATATGAAAGAACCTTTGGAAAAGTTCCCCATGAACATAGAAAATCTGGGAAATACTTCTTCCGCAAGCATTCCCATTCTTCTGGATGAATGGAAGAAAAAGGAAAGACTTAAAGCCGGAGACTGGATCATTCTTTCCGGTTTCGGCGGGGGACTTACCTATGGGGCAAGCCTGCTGAAGTGGCTGACATAGAGAAAAAAGCAAGAGAGAAAATACTCATTTTGCAGCATAAAATAATAGAAAAAAACAGAACAGGAGAATAAGAAAATGTTAGAAAAAATCAAAGAAATCACAGCAGATTCATTAGGAGCAGACGTAAACACACTGACAGCCGAGACTTCATTTAAGGAAGATCTTGGAGCAGATTCCCTGGATCTTTTTGAGATGGTAATGGCACTGGAAGAAGAGTTTGAGGTGGAGATTCCAACAGAGGATCTGGAGAATATTAAGACGATCGGGGATGTGGAAGCATACCTTCAGAGCCGCCAGTGATTATCTGCGGACAGAATAAATTGCGTAGAGCCTTTTTCTAATATGCGCTGGTTACAGAATGGAGATTTTTATGAAAACAGAAGTGACGAAATTACTTGGAATTGAATATCCCATCATTCAGGGAGGTATGGCATGGGTGGCAGAATACCACCTGGCAGCAGCTGTTTCTGAGGCTGGCGGGCTTGGCCTGATCGGTGCTGCAAGTGCCCCGGCAGAGTGGGTACGCCAGCAGGTACAGGAGGTAAAGAAGCTTACCGACAAGCCATTTGGCGTCAATATTATGCTGATGAGTCCATACGCAGATGAGATTGCAAAAGTTATTGTAGAGGAAAAGGTTCCGGTGGTTACCACTGGTGCCGGCAATCCGGAAAAGTACATGAAAATGTGGAAGGAAGCAGGCGTGAAGATCATTCCGGTAATCGCTTCCGTTGCCCATGCAAAGAGAATGGAACGCTGCGGTGCAGATGCGGTTGTTGCAGAAGGCTGTGAATCCGGCGGACATATCGGGGAGACCACCACTATGGTTCTGGTGCCGCAGGTTGCGGATGCAGTGAGTATTCCGGTGATCGCAGCAGGGGGAATTGCAGATGGAAGAGGCATTGCGGCAGCCTTTATGCTGGGTGCAAAGGGCGTGCAGATGGGAACCCATTTTGTAGCCACAGAAGAGTGCTGGGCTCATCAGAATTATAAGGATATGATTCTGAAAGCTAAGGATATTGATACGAAAGTAACCGGACGTTCCACCGGTCATCCGGTTCGTGCCCTTCGCAATCAGATGACCCAGGAGTACCTGAAAAAAGAGGCTGAGGGAGTACCCTTTGAGGAACTGGAACAGATGACACTGGGAAGTCTTCGCCGTGCTGTTGTGGATGGAGATGTGAAAATGGGAAGCGTTATGGCAGGCCAGAGCGCTGGTCTTGTGAAAGAGCAGTTAAGCTGTCATGACCTGATCCAGAAGCTGGTAAAAGAGACAGATGAACTGCTGAAAGGAACTGGAATTTATGAGTAAGATCGCATTTCTTTTCCCGGGACAGGGAGCACAGAAGACTGGAATGGGACAGGATTTTTATGAGAAATTTCCTTCTGCAAAGGAGATTTTTGACCAGGCCAGCCAGTGGCTTTCCCTGGATATGAAGGAGCTTTGCTTCGAAAAAAATGACAGGCTTGACCTTACCGAATATACTCAGGCGGCTCTTGTCACCACCTGCCTTGCCATGGAAAAAGCAGTGGAAGAATACGGGCTTCATCCGGATGTCACCGCTGGTTTAAGCCTTGGGGAGTACTGTGCAATTGCTGTTTCCGGCGGAATGAGCGTGAAAGATGCCATTACAACCGTAAGAAAAAGGGGCATTCTGATGGAGCAGGCAGTGCCAGCAGGAGAGGGTTCCATGGCTGCAGTTCTGGGGCTTGGCGCATGGGAAATCGAGAGTGCGATCAAGGATACCAAAGCGGAAATTGCCAACTATAACTGTCCGGGACAGATCGTAATTACAGGACCAAAGACGGCTGTAGAGGAGGCTTCCCTGAAGCTCAAAGAAGCAGGTGCAAGACGAGTTCTGCCCCTTGCAGTAAGCGGCCCATTCCACTCATCCCTGCTTGAAAACGCAGGAAAAGAGCTTGCAAAAGAGCTTGAAAATGTGGAATTTTCCGCTCTTCAGATCCCGTATGTGACCAATGTAACAGCGGAATATGTGACAGATATCAGCCAGACAAAAGAGCTTCTTGCAAAGCAGATTTCTTCTTCCGTGCGCTGGCAGCAGAGTGTGGAAAAGATGTTGGCAGAAGGTGTGGATACCTTCGTAGAGATTGGACCAGGCAAAACTTTGGCTGGTTTTATGAGAAAAATCGCACCGGATGTGAAAACTTATAACATTCAGAAGGTGGAAGATTTAGAGCAGATCGCAGAGATTCTAGAGCGTGTTTGAAAAATCATTCCCGCAA
>CAVJRB010000341.1:0-2071 GCA_963651655.1 bacterium
GGAATATGGTGTGCCGCCCACCTCATACCGAAAGAGAGACTAAAGTTATACTTTTCTAACTTTACCAAGTCCGATTGGATAGAAAAAAGCCTGTTCAGTAATTGTAATTCCTCTTTTAATCCTTTAGAATGCCTGTTGTGGTTAGGGAATTCTAACCACAACATTTCTATTTTAGGAGGAGTTTTATCATGAAACAGAAGAAATTACAGAGCATACTTTTTGCTTCCGCTTTAACCCTTTCCATGCTGACCAGCTACGGCACAATGCCTGTATTTGCAGAGGACACAGCAGCTGAGACTACAGAGGCTGAAACTGACGCAGCTGAAGATGCTGTGGATGCAGAAACAGCTGATTCCGATGTTGCCGCAGATGAAGCCGACAACGAGGCCGCAGCCCAGAAACTGCTTGAAGATTTAACAGGCACCTACCAGGAGCTTTGGCCGGTAATTCTGGATGATCAGTATGAACAGCTTTGGCTGGATGACTGCAAGGAGCTGGTTGGAGAGGACAATGCACAGGCTGCATACGAGAAATTAGCTTCCATGGTTTCCGGAGAGATTTACGGGGAAGAAGCAGTGGAAGCTTACGCAGATGGCAACGGTGTTTATGACTGCCATTTCACAGAAGGGGTAGATACCCTGGAATTTGACGGCTCCACTTCCACCATCAAAGGCTATGACAAAGACGGCGAGGAACTGTTTTCTCATACATATCATTATGTAGGAATGGAAGACATCCGCGGCTTATACGAGTTTGAAAGCGATGACGCCGATGCCGGCGAGTTCACTTATTTCTGCATTGCCCCAGACACAAACGAAACTACCTACCACATCGAACTGCGTTACGGCAGCGACCTTGAGAAACTTGGACAGTACGATGCAGGAGAGTACGCTTACTGGCTTGGCTCCGGTATCTCCACAGACTGTGACCAGGAAATGGTAGAAAACTGCATCCAGCTTTTCTGCACAGAGAACTTATCTGAATAATAATGGGACATGCCGCTTATAGGCGGCGCTATCTATAAAAACAGGAAACTTCGGCAGGAACTAAAACAAAAGTTCCTGCCGGATTTTATAAGGAGGATATGATTCTTATGAAAAAAGATTCCGAAATATCCAGAATGTTTCAGTACGCAGGAAACAGCCACTGGCTTACGGTCCTGGGAATGATCCTGGCAGGCCTTAGCACCGTATTGTCCATGGTTCCCTTCGTCTGTATCTGGTTTGTAATCCGGGATATTTTAAATGCAATGATAGCAGGAGATGTAAGCCTTGCATCCGGCAGCAGTACTTATGCGTGGATGGCAGCCGGCTTTTCCGTGCTTAGCATTCTTCTGTATTTTATTGCCCTTTGCTGCTCCCATCTGGCAGCCTTCCGCACTGCTACCAATATGAAAAAAGCAGCCATGCATCACATTGTCACCCTGCCCCTTGGCTACTTCGGCCAGAATGCCAGCGGACGCCTTCGTAAGGTAATCGATGACAATGCAGGTCTTACGGAAAACTTTCTGGCACATCAGCTTCCGGACTTAACCGGTGCGGTAGTTATGCCCATAGCGGTTCTGGTGCTGATCTTTGTGTTTGACTGGAGACTTGGTCTTTGCTGTCTGGTTCCCCTTGCCCTTGGCGTTTACTTTTTGAAACAGATGATGGGCGGAGACAATGCAAACTTTATGGAAGGCTACATGACAGCCCTGGAAACTATGAACAAGGAAGCGGTAGAGTACATCCGCGGAATTCCGGTAGTCAAGGTTTTCCAGCAGACTGTTTACTCCTTCAAAAATTTCCATGCCGCCATTGAAGAGTACGAAAAATACGCTTCCGGATATGCACTGAAATGCCGTATTCCCCTGACTGGCTTTAACGTATCCTTAAACGGAACCTTCGTTCTTCTGATCCCTGTGGCATGCATGATCTTTGCCGGAACAAGCGGCCAGGCTTCCTATGAGGAAGTGCTTCTTGACTTTTTGTTCTACAGCCTGTTCACTCCAATCTGCACTACTATGATGAACCGTGTCATGTTTGCCAGCGAACAGCTGATGGCAGCCAAAAGTGCAGTGAACCGTATCGAA
>CAVJRB010000342.1:0-4584 GCA_963651655.1 bacterium
TTTGGATGGTTCTCGTACCATTTCCTATGGTCATCCTGGGAAAATTCCCTTCGAAGCTCCTGCATTTTGTTCTCTGGAAGGTGCAGAGTCTGAAGCCGTCTGTAAATCCTCTGGGCGGTAGGCACTTTGCCCTCTTCTAAGATCAGGGAAAGTGCCTGGCGCTTCACCATGGAGGCTGGCTGATGGACGCATTTCAGATAAAGGCCGTCAATCATGTTCTCCACCGCAATGTCGCAGGCAAGATTCCAGTACTGGACATCCACTGCCGGATTTCCCTCACTGTCCCGCTCTGGAAACACATGGAGAAAAATACAGTGCAGCAGGCTGTGCAGATAGACACGGTTCACCTTCTCCGTCCCTTTTTTGAACAGCTCCATCAGTTCTTCCGGCTGATAATACAGCACGTTTCCATCCGTTCCCACAGGATGTATGCCCATCTCCCCCACAAAAGGAAGGGCCGCCAGCGCACTGTCCAGAAACCGCATATTCAGATACAGCTGGTTCCTTGCCCCAGTCAGGATATCCTGACAGATAGCCTCTGCCGCAAGGGCCCGCTGCTGGGCATCGTGAATGGGATTTACTTTAAATGTTCCTGAATCACTCATAAGTCAAAGCTTCTCCTTCTGGATGGAAAATGGACTCTCTGATACTCCATCAGCATACTGAGGATTTCTGAGGCGTGGGAAGTATTTGCCTGATCCATAAGACCGGCAAACAGCTCTCTTTGGTCCGGCGTTAAAGGGTAAGTATGAAGAAGCCATTCCAGCTCTCCGCCCCGCTTCTGCCGGATAAACGCAGAGGCGATCTGTGCCATATGCTCCTGCAGGTACTGTTCATACTGGGCTTTGGCCCTGGCGGTAAGCCCTACCGGCCAGTACAGCCTTCCGTACACCATTTCCCGGAGAAAATCCGGAGATTCCTGGGCCCTGGCAAGCTCAAAGCGCTTGTCGTATTCCAGGAAGTGGAACACTTTTCCCTGAAAACAGTTCCGGTAATAAAGGCCGCTTCCGTGTACCTCAGTCATTAAAATCCTGGCGGGCGTATTCTCCACGCCCTCCTCGTAATATTCCGGGAACCAGAGCATAGCCTCCACCTCCCCGTAAAGGTGCACCTGCAGTTCTTCTCCCACCTCGGAAAGAATCTCCTTCAGGCCGGATTCCTGGCTGTTCATCTGCACTTCCATCCTGCGGATCTTGTGACAGCCTGTGAAGGCTCCGCTTCCAAGATCTGTGAAATCACTGGAAAACCACAGTTCTTCCAGCTCCCGGCAATTGTAAAAGCCGTATCTGCCGATCTTCCATACGCCGGAAGGAATGCGGATCACCTGGCAGCTTTTGCCGGAAAACAGATATTCCGCCAGCTCGGTAACCGGAACTCCATCAATTTCACCGGGAATTTCCACGATCTGCGGATCCCCGTCTATTTCCATGACCACAGCGTGATCCTCCTGAATGTCAAAGGTAAATCCGCTGTCTGTATGCTTTTTCATGTTGGATAAGCTCCTTTAATATGGTAATGTAAAAAAGACGTAACTGTTCAGTACCTTCACAGTTACACGCTTCGCGATGCACAGAAATCATGCTTTGCATGATTTCGCGCCGCAATTCTCGGGTTTTCTGTGAACTACGTTCACAAAAAACACCTCGCGGAATGCTACCTTCTGAATAGTTACAAAAATACTTGCTATTTTTTCTCATTAAGATTAAACTCTATAACATGATGTTAGGGTCAAAAGGTCTTTTGCCCTTACAGTGAATCAAAAAACGTCACTTCGGAGGAATTTTTCATGAGTACCAAAATCCCTATTGAAACTTCAGCCAGGCATATCCATGTCTCCCAGGAGGATTTCCGTTTCCTTTTCGGGGAGGATGCCCAGCTTCATTATACGAAGGAATTAAGCCAGCCTGGACAATATCTCTGTCAGGAGCGCCTTACCGTAAAAGGCCCCAAGGGTGAATACCAGAATATGGCACTTCTTGGTCCTTTCCGTAAGGAGACCCAGGTGGAACTTTCCCTTACCGATACCCGGAAGATCGGGCTTCCCGGCGTGATCCGCCAGTCCGGCGACACCGTCGGTTCCCCTGGCTGCACCCTGATCGGCCCCAAAGGAGAACTGACCATCGACCACGGCGTGATCGTTGCCAAGCGGCACATCCACATGACCCCGGCCGATGCTGTCGCCCTTAAGGTAAAGGATAATGATGAGGTTTTCGTCCTCACCAAAAGCTACGGCCGCGCCCTGATCTATGCAGATGTGGTGGTCCGTGTGGACTGGAGTTACCGCCTTGCCATGCATGTGGATACCGACGAGGCAAATGCTTTCTCCAACCAGACGGAGCCTTACGGCGTGATTGTAAAGTTCTTCGATGATAATTACAACACGGACAAATGGATTGAAGATGTGCTGTCCGGTATCAACCGATAAACAAAAGTGCTTCCTGCCCGCCAGCGGGTATGGAAGCACTTTTTTCATCACTGAACAATTGTCGCTAAAAGCATCTCCTGGAGACGGTTGGCAACCATAATGCCTGTAAAGTCACCCTCCTGCAGCATCTCTGCTGATACGCTGCTATCAGAGCCGGCACTCTGGACTTCCATCTCTGCCGCATCTCCATATGTCACCTGATTGAACACGCTTACCTGCTTACCTGCGTCAAACAGCTCCTGAAGGCTGTTGGCCACATACAGGCTGCTAGGTGAAATCGTTCCGTTTCCGGAAGGATCTATGGTAACGGTATCCAGGTCTCCTGTATTGGACAGGTTTGCATTGATCAGACTCTGAAGGTTATTGGATACGTCAATTCCCGTAATATACTGTGCACTGGTGATGGCCTGGCCGCTCTTTCGCATCTCCTCTACCTGCTGTGCGTTCGGATAGAAGGAGGGCTGGCGGATGTAGCGGAAGCTTGCACTGTATGCCTCTCCTACGGTAACGCCATTCTTACCGGAGGAACAATGTACTACAATCCAGTCTCCTGCATCTGTCTTGCCGCAGATAATACCCACGTGGTTGGAACTTCCGGCTTCCGGTCCTCTCTGGAAAACCAGGTCTCCCGGCTGGGCATCTGCCTCGCTTACCACATTGGCTCTCTCCCACTGGTCTGAGGTTCCGTTTCCCACTGCTGCAATCATGGCCTGATCCTTGTAGCCGTTGATCACAGACCAGGTAACAAAGCCGCTGCAGTCAAGTCCGTAGGCACGAAGAGTTCCGGTGCTCTGGCTGCCCTCTGCGGTTACCTGCTCCACACTTCCCCAGTATGGGTCCATGCCGATGGTGGTGGATTTGCCGCCCCAGAAGTAGCCAACCTTGCCCACAAGGGAATAGGCTGCTGTGATCACATTCACACGCTCCTCTGAAACGTCATCTCCCACGCTCTGTCTTACAAATCCCCTGGCTGCTGTGACAGTGGCACAAAGAAGCTTGCAGTCTGTCTCCAGATACTTCTTGAGCACTCCCCGCTCTTCCTTGGGAATCTTATTCTTCTTGATGTAATCATTAATATGGTAATTGCCATATGTAACCCTGCGGGAATCATTCTCATCCCGTACAACCGGATTCATCTCTTCAAAGATCCGGGCAAGAGCTTCCTTACAGGACCCATCCAGTGTGTAGGAGGTAACGCCCTGAAGGCTCTGCTCATAGATATACACGGCAAGAATGTCCTGCCAGTTGCGCACCAGAAGAGAATCTGCGGAGGTGGTCACGCCCCCTGTGGTATCGGATACGTCTGTAAGCAGATTCTTCACCTTATATTCAGACTCAATCTGATCCATAATGTCTGCAAAATCATCGGAAAAGGTCAGCTGATAATTGTCCTTAAGGCTGTTCAGGTAAAATTCCTTACCAGCATGAAGGTTGGTAGCATAATAAACAGGAGTTCCCTGGATTGCCTGGACGTCTTCCGGGGCCACGGTAGGCGTAGGTGTGGGCGTAAGGCTGATGGTCTCCTCCATCTCAGTCAGCAGCTGGTAATTGGTAACCGCTGCCTTCTCCTGATCCGTAAAGCTGTCGTAGGTTGCCCGAAGCTGCTTTACCTCTTCGATCTTCGCTTCGCTGAGTTCTTCCTGGAAGGTCTTATCAATGGACTCAATAAGAGCCTGGACTTTCTTCTGGCTCTCCTCGGATAATTCCGGGGTAACGGTAGGTGTTACACTGGGTTCTGGAGTTACACTTGGCTCCGGCGTAATGCTGGGTTCCGGGGTAACGGTAGGTGTGGCGTCAGGGTCTTCCCCTGGCTCTGGCGTAACCGTTGGTGTCACTTCCGGGGTCTCGCTGGGCTCCGGGGTAATATCCGGATCCTCATTCGGGTTCTCCCCTGGCTCTGGCGTAACGGTCGGTGTGGCATCCGGGGTCTCACTGGGCTCTGGTGTCACATCCGGCTCCTCACTGGATGCCGGTGTCTGAGTGGGCTCTGCTGATTCAGAGGGCTGCGGCGTCTGGGTAGGCTCTGCCGGTTCCTGTGCAGATGCTTCTGCGGGCTGCGCTGCAGGCGTCTGAGTAGGTGCCGCTGTCGGAGTCTGGGTAGGTGCTGCTGTCGGCACCTGTGTAGGCGCCGCTGCCTTAGCTGCAGCTGTTTCCTGTGC
>CAVJRB010000343.1:0-2522 GCA_963651655.1 bacterium
CTTCTGGATCTGGATGACAGGCAGGTGCTTTATTCCAAACAGGCACTTGAAAAGGTATATCCAGCCAGTATCACCAAGATCATGACTGCCATGCTGGCGCTGAAATATGGAAATATGGATGATGTGGTGACCATTACCCAAGAGAATCTGGATCTGGAATCCGGTTCTCAGGTCTGCGGCTTCTGGGCAGGGGATCAGGTGACCATGGATCAGCTTCTGCATTGTCTTCTGGTGTATTCTGGAAATGATGCGGCTTCCGCCATTGCAACCCATGTAGGAGGCTCTACAGAGGGGTTTGTGGAGATGATGAACAGCTTTGCGAAAGAGCTTGGCTGCACGGGAACCCATTTTACCAACCCACACGGACTGCAGGATGAAAATCATTATACCACGCCTTATGATATTTACCTGATGCTGAAGGAAGCTCTGAATTATCCGGAATTTACCCAGATCACCCAGATGGGCTCTTATACGGTAGAATACACGCATGCAGATGGAAGCAGCGCAAGCACCACTCTGACAGCCACAGACCATTATCTGACCGGAGAGGCGACTCCGCCTAAGAATGTGACTATTCTTGGAGGAAAGACCGGTACCACAGACAATGCCGGCAACTGTCTTGCCCTGTTAAGTCAGAACGCATACGGAAAGCCGTATATCTCTATTGTTATGGGAGCTTCTACCAAGGATGAGCTTTATCAGCAGATGTCCTCGTTGCTGCAGAACATCAATTGATGCAGTTTGCAGAATTGTGCAGTTTTTACACAATTGAGAAAAATAGACAGAAATTTCAAAAAAACTCTTGTCTTTTTAGAAAAATTATACTATAATATGAATCATATTAAACAAGCTTTTTGGTAAAATTTAATATCATATTGTCTAAGGAGGAAAACATCATGGTTGAACTGATCGTAGGAAAGAAAGGCAAAGGCAAAACAAAAGTGCTCTTAGACAGAGTAAACAATGCAGTGAAAGAAGCTAATGGAAGCATCGTTTATCTTGACAAGAGTACCAAGCACATGTATGAGCTTAATAACAAGGTACGTCTTATCGACGTTTCCTCTTATCCGCTGAAGAATGCAGACGAGTTTGTAGGTTTTATCTGCGGTATTATTTCTCAGGATCACGATCTTGAGCAGATTTATCTGGACAGCTTCCTGAAGGTTTCCAAACTGGAAGATGCAGACGTTACAGATACTCTTGAGCAGCTGAACAAGATCAGCGAGAAATATGGTATTTCCGTAGTTGTAAGTATTTCTCTTGATAAAGAAGAGTTACCAGAAGCATTACAGGATAAGATTGCAGTAGCATTATAATCACAGATGATATGATATTGCAGCTATAAAATTCAGTAAAACCAAACCAGAGGTACATAAGGACACGACTCGTTAAGGGGCGTGTCCTTTTTTGCGGTATTTTAATCTTCACGCAGCTTTACTGCAGTGGCGGCCTGACGGCGTCTGGAGTCGTCCAGGGCGGCGTAATGCTTCTTGGTGGTGTTGACGTCCTTGTGTCCCAAAACGTCGGCTACAAGGTAAATATCCCCTGTTTCCTGGTACAGGGCGGTGCCGTAGGTACTGCGAAGCTTGTGAGGGGTGATTTTCTTGGTGGTGGTAACCTGGCGGGCGTATTTCTTGACCAGGTTTTCTACGGCCTGGACGCCAATTCGTTTGCGCTGGGTAGAGTAGAAGAGAGCGTGTTCGTGGCCTTCTACGGGGACAATGTTTTTGCGCACTTCCAGATAGTTTTTCAGGGCCTTTTCTACTTCAGGACCGAAATATACAACCATTTCATTTCCGCCTTTTCGGGTAACTTTGATTCCGTTATTTTTGAAATCTACGTCCTCAATGTCAAGACCGACACACTCAGAAACACGAACACCTATTCCTAGCAGGAGAGTGACGAGAGCGAGGTCACGGTCCTTGGTTTTCTCGTAGTAGACTTTTTTCTGGCCTGTGAGGTCATCGCCGCCGTGTTCGATATAATCAAGAAGTAGGGCCACTTCATCGGCTTCCAGACGGATAATGCTTTTCTGGTGGATTTTCGGAACGTCTACCAGGACCGTTGGATTGGTATGGATCATTTCACGCTTAAAGTAATAGGCATAAAAGCTTCTTAAGGAAGACATTTTGCGTTTTAGGCCGCGTTCGCCGTTTGTTTCAGTTTTGTCGCCAGCCTGGTAGACTTTCAGATATTCTTCATATTCCTCAAGATCAATGGCTGTGATCTGATCCAGAATATCTACGGTAAAGGCATCCATAGACCAGTCCTTGAAGGCTGGATTTTGCTCCAGAAGAAACTGGAAGAAAATCCGGATGTCATAGGCATAGGAAATTCTGGTTTTGGTTGTGGTACGTGGCTCAATGGCACGAAAGAAATCCCTGCAAAATGGAGGCAAGGTTTTCAGAACGTCACGAAGCCGCAAAGTATTTTCAACGTCAGTTTGTTCGTGGTAAGTGACTTTTTTATCCATGAGAATTTCTCCTTTATATATATAAAAAGTTATAATAAATGCATAGTTG
>CAVJRB010000344.1:0-8051 GCA_963651655.1 bacterium
AGTTGCAAAACTAAAGGAAAGGAGAAACAGCAATGCCACAGCCATTTAATGACGCGATCATCACAGCGAAGGGCGAAGCCTTACTGTTGAACGTAGAAACGGGAACAGCATCACTGGAGATCACAAAAGTTGTAGTCGGTGACGGGGTTTACAGTACCGCGGAAAAAACAGCAGCAAACCTGCGGAACAGAACCGCACTGAAAAACGCACGGAATACCTATACACCTAGCAGCGTAACGGTGGAAGGGGAAAAGAGTGTAAAAGTAACGGTGCTGGTATCGAATCAGGACCCAGTAACAAAGAAAGCAATCGTTACAAGCGGCTACAATATCAACGAGATTGGCGTATATGCCAAAGTTCACGGAGGAGCATCCAGCACAGAAGTTCTGTACTGTATTGCAGTCACAAGCGGAAATTACGGTGATTATATGCCACCGTATAACGGCGGCGGAGCAGCGCAGATCACACAGGATATTTACCTGACTGTCGGAAACGCAGCAACCACTTATGTTAATTCCGCAGGCGCAGCAGCACTGGCAACAGATCTGCTGAAATTAGCCGAAAGAGTAGCTGACATTGAGCAGTTACATGAGGATATGGGATTCTCTGTTATTGACGGAGCATTACATATTACATTCAATGATGAAGAATAAGGAGGAAAGCAAATGAGTTTAGTTACAAAACCGCCCTTACTGGACGAAACAGGAAAAGAACTGGTGGCAGGACTGCACACACAGAACGCATTATTAAATGTGATCGCAGGTTTGCAGCTTGAAAAGATCACGGATCTGGCAGAGATTGGGCGCATTGTTGCATCCGGAAACGCCGAAAAGGTTTTTAATGTGGGCGATCAGATCATTGTACCATGGAAAGATGTTGCGGCAGATAAAACCTATCAGATGGTGTTTGGCGTGCGTCATTTCATCGAAGCAGAATTGCAGAACGGTGAGAAGGTACCTGGAATGGTTATCCAGGCAGACTACGCGCATCCGTTTGGTGTACAGTTTTCACAGTACCAGGCATTTTACAGAGTAAAAACAAAGGAAGAGGACGGAGAGAACGGCGGCGTTGACCTTGCACCGGGTACCTATTGCGTGCAGATGGGCGCAACATGGGGAACTTACGTTAAAAAGGATGAATATTTCAATTTCACACTTACACAGGCCGTACCGGTTGGCGGAATCCTGGAAGGTTTCCACAATGCGCCTGATAAAGCGTCAACAGAATGGAATGTCAGATCCTTTATCAACAACACTGCAACAAACCCGATTGAAACAGTCAAGGTGGCAGCAGGAAAAGCAGGAAAGCTGTTAGGTGTGCTGCTTCCGTCAAACAGCGGGGAATTAAGCCTGCATCGTACCGCATACGGAAACAACAGATACAGAGATTCTGCGGTAAGACAGTATTTGAACAGTGCGGCAGGAGTGAATGAGTGGTGGAACCCGCAGCACAACTACGACCGCCCACCGGATCAGTTGGCAACAAAAGCCGGATTCTTATCTGGTTTTGGGGAAGATTTCCTGTCACTGATTAAACCGACAAAAGTAGTAACCGCACTGAATACGGTATCAGACGGAGGTACAGCGGACAATCCAGATATCACCTATGATAAGTTCTTTTTACCGTCCCTGGAAGAAATGCACTGCGCACCGCAGATCGCAGGAGAAGGGGAAGTGTGGCCGTATTGGTCAAGGGCTTCGGAATCCAAGACACCGCTTGCACAGTATGGAACCTATCCGCAGATGCGTACATTTGCACTTGAAAACAAAACAAGTGCCCAGAATGTGCGTCTGCGCAGTGCGAATCGCGGTAATGCGTTTCTTGCGTGGTACGTGAATGCCAGCGGCTACGTGAGCTACAGCGGCGCGGTCTATGCGGTTCGCTTCGCCCCGGCTTGTGTCTTAATCGGGCAGAAATAAAAGCAATCCAGGGCCGCACACCTGCGGTCCTGGTATTTAAAATATTACGAAAGGATAAAAGATATGTCGTCAACTGTTCCGGAGAGAAGAAGAAACACAGGTGAAAAGAAATGGAACCTCTTAATTCGTGCAAACGAATTAACGTGCTACACGTTACAGATTTGCACGAATGAAAACACATTTCTTCCAAGATATCAGGGCGCGATCACAAACAGTATCATTCATGCGGCGATAATGATATATGTAAACTGCTGGGATGCAAACCAGATCAAGGTTGCGGAAGATACACCACAAAAGGACAGGGAAGAACGGCGAAGTTTGCAGAATCAGGCAATCCGGTGTTGTAACAGATTACTTGCACTTATGCAGATTGCACAGAGATTATTACATCTAAAAGCATCACGGATCGAATACTGGGGTAAACATACAAAAGATGTTCGAGAAGGGATAAAAAGATGGCAGGAATCAGACAAGAGCCGTTATAAGACATAAAGGCATAAGGGGTGTAGGCTAAAGCCCAGAATGTGCGTCTGCGCAGTGCGAATCGCGGTAATGCGAATAATACGTGGTACGTGAATGCCAGCGGCAACGTGAACAACAACAACGCGATCAATGCGAATCGCTTCGCCCCGGATTGTGCCACTTGAGATAAAAAAAGCCATTACATAGTAAGGGTATTTCGAGAGGATAGACACAAGGAGCCGAATCCCCTGATCCGACAAGGATTGAATAATACTGCGGTGATGCGAAGGATTTCGCCGCCACCATGCGGCAAGTGTGGAGCTATATACATCGTGGACCCTAAAAAATAATTATGCGGTATGGAAGAGGAAAGACCGACGATGAAATTAGAGAATCGGTCATAGGGTTTGAAGCACTTTATGATTCGATGATGAAATGTAAAAAGGGTGTGTTATGGAAAAACCAGCCCGCCCATTATTACCTGAACGGCATAGAAGAAACCTTGAAACTGCATGAACAGTTAAAGGACGGAACCTATAAGCCCAGGAAACCACGAAAAGTTAAGATCACATACCCAAAACCACGCGAAGCGGTAGCAAACGCATTTCGTGACAGGGTATATCAAAGAAGTTTGAACGATAATGTGTTATATCCAGCAATGACACATTCTTTCATTGATGATAATATGGCTTGCCAGAAAGGAAAAGGACCTGACATAGCCATGGACCGCTTAGATGAATTTCTAAAGCGGATGTACCGGAAATATGGAACTGACTTCTGGATCATGCAAGGGGACGTACACGGATATTATCCGAATATGTCACATGAAAGGACAGAACGGCGGTTCCATAGGAAGGTGCCGAAAGTCGCATACAACATGGCAACGGATGTGCTGCGCGGTCAGTACGAAGGGGACAAAGGATATAATCCGGGTTCCCAGATGGTACAGATTGCGGGTATTTCATATCTTGATCCATTCGATCACTTTATGAAAGAGCAGTTGCACGCAAGAATCTATCAACGCTATATGGACGATTTCATAGAAGCACATGAGAAAAGAGAAGTTCTGGAAGATCATCTGGAGAAAGTGACAGAATACATGGAAAAGGAAGAATGCGAACTGCATGAAAAGAAAACAAGAATTTATCATGTGACAGAAGGCATTAAGTTTCTAGGATTCATACACATACTGACAGATACAGGAAAGGTTATTCGTTTGATTGATCCAGACAATGTAAAGCATGAGCGTTTGAAATTACGGCGGGAAGTTGCACTTGTAGCCAAAGGCGAAATGAAGAAACATAAAGTCAAGGAAGGGTATAAATGCTGGAAAGCACACGTTCAAAGAGGTAACAGTACAAAAGTCTTAATGAGAATGGATGCGTACTTAAAAAGTTTATGGGAGGAATACAACCTATGATGGAATTTAAGAAAACCGACGGCGTAGTTGAGCAGAGAAAAAAAGATCAAATGACAGCAGATTACGAAAGAATGAAAGCTGACATTGATTACGTTGCAATGATGTCAGATGTTGATTTAACCGAAAACGAAGAAAACGGAGGTATGGAAAATGAGTAAGAAATATTCGATTGTAAAAGATTATTACGACAGAAAATTATGGAATGAAACAAGGGTTCGCAATGCGGTGAAAAAAGGATGGATCACAGAAGAAGAGTGCGAAATGATTCTGAACGGGGATAAACAGGAAGAAACAGAAGGGGAAGAACCAGAGAAGGAAGAATGAGCGCACTTGAAATTATAGATGCACAAAACACGATCATAAAAATACAGAGTGATACCATCAATGAGTTATTTGCCCTGTTGATGCAGCATATCACCGCGGAGGAAGCAGACAAGCTGCCAGTGGTAGAGAAGATTAATCTTGCAGCACGGATCAGGGAAAGGATTGAGTGACAGAGCATACCAGGTTTTGAATAACAGTCTGCATCTATAACAAGCACGACAGGAGGGCGGAAAATGACATTTGCGCAGATGTGGGAGCATATGCAGACAATATTAGCAGTATTGGCGGCATTAGGGATCGTGGTTGATCTGACACCAGGAATTAAAATACAGCCGGTTAGATGGGCTATCCGGTATATCGGAAATCTTATGAACCATGATCTGACAGAAAAGGTAAATAAAATTGAAAAGGACTTACAGCAACACAAGATTGAGAGCTGGAGAAACAACATTCTTGATTTTGCGAATAGCTGCATGAACCATCGAAGGCACACGAAAGAAGAATTTGACAATTTCTTTGATGATTACAGCGATTATGAAAAGTATGTAAAAGACAATGGACTGGAAAACGGGCGTGTTGAGATGGCACACGAATACGTTTCAAAGATTTACCTTCACTGTATGGAAACAAATGATTTTCTTCTGGAGAAAGACAAGGAGGGATAAAAACGAAAACAGTAATTGCATTTATGGCGGGGCTACTTTTAGCCCTGCTATTATTTTACCTTTTGAATGCGCGGATCATACGCAAAAGGGTAAAAAAGAGAAAAACAGAAGCAGAAGCGAATCCGGAAAAGAAGATCCAGACAACGAAAGTGATCGTGTTTTCAATCATGCTTACATACTATGCCGCATTTCTTCTGGGGGCATGGGTTGTGATCTGGAAAGACGTTTACCAGATAGGGGCGTTGCTTACATTCGTAGGAAGCGTATCTGTATTTGCGGTTGCGTTCTATTGCTGGAAGTCCAAAGCAGAGAATCTGGAGAAGATCCAAAAAGGAAATCCGGAATTGCAGGGGACATTATCCGATTTTTCCGGATTGTCTTCACAGTAAAAGGGAGGACAAAGCATGACAGATAAAATGTTAAAAGAGATCGCACAGAAAGCAGCAGCAATCATTTACGGCAATGAAGGCGGTTACGGAAGCGTAAATGCAAATGATAACGGAGCCGTGAGCATAGGAAAGGTACAATGGCACGGTTCGCGCGCCCTTGATCTGCTTAAAACCATTATTGCAAAGTTAGGGCAAAGCCAGTCAGAAAATATTCTGGGCGTAGCACTGTATAAAGAGATTAAGACTGCTATCCAGTGGAATACAAGGATTGTAACCGCGGCGGAAAAGAACAAATTAACTGCATTGCTTACCACACCGGCAGGTAGGAACGCGCAAGATGAACTTGCAGAAAAGGACGTATTAAGCTACGTGTCACATGGAGCAGAAATGGGGCTTACAGATCCGCAGGCATTGATCTATTTTGCAGATCTGGAGAACCAGGGCGGCGCGGGAGCATCTACAAGGGTAGCAAAAACAGCAGCAACAAGAGCAGGGACCGCGCAGAAAGTAACGCTGGCGATTCTACATAAAGCGGCACTGGATGATCGTGTTATGGGAAAATACCAGACACGGCGGACAGAAACATATAAAAAAGCTGCTGCCGTAACATTCAGTACAACAGAACAGATAACAGGAGGAAATAAGATGGCAGTAAAATTAAGCAACTGCGGACACGATGAAAACGGTCGCTATGCAGGCGGTAAAGCCGGGGACCAGACCGGCACAGAATACCAGATTATCGACTGGTATAGTCGTCCGTGGAAATGTATTTTGCGTTTTGAAAATGAAAATGTTGCAGCTATGATCGCAGACATGGCAAAAAAAGCGGCATTAAATGATCTGATCGGGTACGACCAGGGAACAGCAGGTAACAGCAATGATCGCTATACATTCTGGGAGCATCTGAAAGCCAGCAATTACGACCCTGCGCAGATTACGATTGCCTGCGAAAGCGATTGCAGCGCAAGCACGGCAGCGGTTGTCAAGGGTGCAGGTTATAGACTGGGAATCCCGGCATTACAGAACGTGTCTATTTACCTGACAACCTACAATATGCGCAGTGCATTACAGGCAGCAGGCGCAAAAGTGCTGACAGATTCTAAATATCTTACAAGTGGAAATTATATCAAAGCAGGTGACATTCTGTTAAATGACGATCACCATGTAGCGATTGCGGTAACATCCGGACCGTATGCGGGTAGCACAACAACCGGAAGCACCACAAATACAGGCACCATAAAGAAATCTGTTACAGAGATCGCAAAAGAAGTGCTTGCCGGTAAGTGGGGCAACGGTGACGAAAGAAAAAACAGACTGACTTCCGCCGGATATAATTACAACGCTGTACAGCAGAAAGTAAACGAACTGGCAGCAGGTACCACAAAAAAATCCGTTACAGAGATCGCAAAAGAAGTAATTGCCGGTAAGTGGGGCAACGGTGATACAAGAAAAAATAAGCTGGTTTCTGCGGGCTATGATTACAACGCTGTACAGAAAGAAGTAAACAGACTGTTAAAGTAAAAGAGAAAAAAGGAGAATAGACAATGAATAATATTATTATCTTAGCAATTCAGTTGGCGGTAGCTGTTGGAGCATTTGCACTGGGAAAATATGTTTTTCCAAACATCCCGCAGAGCGTTTCTGAAAAATTAGAGGAACTGTCCGGATGGGCGGCGCAGTTCGTAGTGTGGGCGCGTGAATTTATGAAGTCCAGCACTGGAAAAGAGAAAATGGACAAGGTTGTGGAGCAGTTAAAGAAGATCGCAGACGAAGCAGGATTGAAAGTAACAGAAGAACAGTTACGTGCGATCGCTCAAACTGCATATGAAGCAATGATGGCAGGCACGAAAGAAGCAGGCCAGACAGCGGAAACTTTCCAGGCAGAAGCCATGGCAGTTCCGGCAATTACGATCATCAACCACGGACCGGCAGCAGTAGAGACAAACGGAGCCGTAGCAGTTGCAACGGACAATGTGCCAGAAGGCGCACTGGAAGAAAATCCGGACGGAACCGTAAATACATATAACGAAGCTGGTGAGAAAGTCGGGACAGCCACAAAAGAACAGGTTGCGGAAGTAGAACGCAAAGTAACAACAATTAAAGTAGAATAAAATAGATAGTTTAAGGCACATAAAAAAGCCGCAAGCGCGGCCGGTCGTGGCGCATATACCATGTAAAAGGGAACCGTTAAAAAGACCAGAAGTTGCAGCCAATACAACGAAAAGGCTTTCTATCGAAAAACAGAAGAACCGCAGGTGGAGCAGTTACCACTTGCGGTTCTTTTTGCGTTATGCGACAAATGCCGCATTTTCGATTTCTTCCAGTTCTTCATATGAAAAACCGAAAATGTTATGCAGGCGGTCTGCCTGATCGGAACAGATCACGCTTGCTTCCATTGTAGGATTGGAAGCAAAAATTTTATTGTAGCGAATGAAACGGTCAACTTCCTGCTGCTTGATGAAATTATCAATTTCAGTTTCGCTATTAAAATGAATGTGGTCAATGTAATATCCTTTATACTGTTTCATGTGTTTTTCCTCCGTGTGATTGATTTCTTTAACTGTCTTCATTATATACTTGCGCAAGTATAAATACAATAGGCATATTATACAAAGTTACGCAAGTATATATGTATAAAATGTATACTTGCGTAAGTATAACAGGGATGGTACAATGAACAAAATAGGAGGTTTAGAAAGAAATATGGAAGATAAGAAGAACATTACAGCAAATAACGGCGCACAAACCACTGCTACAAAGGCAAAGAACAAATTTAACAGTAAAAGTTATGATAGGCTATATCCATTCGTGAAAGCTGGAGAAAAAGCAAAAATAGAACAGGCGGCAAAAGCAGCAGGACAGAGTCTAAATG
>CAVJRB010000345.1:0-5187 GCA_963651655.1 bacterium
CAATGGTTCCCCTTCTGATATAGCCATCCTCCCCGAACTGGCAGGGACCAGTCTGGCGTACCATCTCGGCAATGGCAGCACGGGCCTTCTGCGGATAATCCTCTGCATGGGAAAAAGCAGCGGCAAGCTTTTCATCCGCATATTTCATATCCGGCAGATACACATCCACATATCCTTCCAGCAGCCGAAGGGTTTCTACATTTTCATATCCGCTGGAATTATACACCACCGGCAGCGTCAATCCCTTTCCTCTGGCGATTTCCAGGGCGGAAATAATCTGCGGCACATAGTGGGCACCTGTCACCAGGTTCAGATTCGCCGCCCCCTTTTGCTCCAGCTCCAGAAAAATATCTGCAAGCCGCTGCAGTGTAATCTCTTTTCCGCTATCCCCAATGGCAATATCCCGGTTCTGGCAGAAACAGCAGCGAAGCCCGCAGCCGGAAAAGAACACTGCCCCGGACCCTTTTTTCCCGGAAATACAGGGTTCCTCCCACATATGAAGAGCGGCACGGGCAACCCTTAACCTGCTGTCCATGCCGCAATAGCCACGCTTTCCTTCCAGTCGGTTCACCTTGCATTCCCGGGGACATAGGGTACAATTCTCTAACAAATCCTCATACATCAAATTACGAATTCTCCTCTCTGATCTTCTCGGTCAGTTCCTGTCCCCCCTGATCATACCATTCCTGCACAAAGGTATCAAAATATTCCATCGGCTGTTCTCCCATGATCATCTGGATAAACGCATTTTTCTCCAGGGTGGCAAGCATGTTGGGAACCTCGCCATCAGACTCTGCCAGATACTGCCGCTGCAAAGGCTTGTAATGACCGTCTACCAGAACGCCCACAGCGGAAACCCTGGATTTGTATGCAGCCCAGTCCTCCACAGTCGCATTCTCGCCGCTTAAATACCTCACACACGCGCTGTAATAAGACTTCTCCAGCGCACTTAAATTGCTTTCCTTCTGGGTTCCTGCAATCACACGCCGGATGTCCTTGGTAACATTGTACATAGCCTCATTGTAATCCACATTGATCACCAGCGGGCGAGCAGTAGGATCCACATTCAGGGCAAAATAGCTGTTGATCTCATCCGCATTTTCGTCATCCTCAAAACGGCTGTAATCAAACAGCACGCTGATGATCTTCATCACAATCTCCGGATGCTCATAGCCCTTTCGCACCACCACATATTTGTTGTCCTGGAAAGAGGTGTACACATTGTTTTTCTCCTGGTAATCCGCAGTCAGATAATAAGGCTCCCAGTCTGCATCCGGGTCATTCTCAATCTCATCCATAAGCGGGTTGTTGGGCGCCCACCACAATCCGAAAAATGCCCCGCATTTGCCTTCCACCACAAGGTCCCTTAAATTGTTCTGGGCGCGGAGGGCAAAATTCTGATCCAGGATTCCTCTTTCATAAAGTTCCCGAAGATAAGCTACCGCAGACCTGGTCTCCTCTGTCAGGGAACCATAGACGATCTCCCCATTTTCATCCCTGATCCATCTTCTTGGATAAGCATAAAATTTCTCAAACACAGGCTCCACCGAATAATTCTGGCTGGTGGTGGAAACAAAGTTGGTGTCGCAGACCAGTCCTACCGGATCTTCCCCTTCCTCTGCTCCCATTCTGTTTTCCTGGAAAACCTGGATAATATCCATGGCTTCCTCAAGAGTTGTGGGCTCCTCAAGGCCAAGCTGATCAATCCAGTCCTTTCTCATCCACAAAAGACAGGGACCATGGTCAATGACCGCTTCCGGCAGTGCCATCAGCCTACCGTCAAAGGTTCCCGCACCCAGAAGCTGGGAGCCGTAGCTGTTGTACATAGCTTTGATCCTTGGGGACGTACAGTTGGCATAAACCTCTGTCAGATCCTCCACCAGGTCATTCTCCACCAGATTCGTCAGCGTTTCCCGGTCACAGACCACCAGCACATCCGGCAGGGTATGGTCATTGACCAGCACATTTACATAATCGTCATAGCGGTCATCCCGCTCCATATAAATATTCTGGTTCTGAATATTCAGGATTTCTTTCAAATAACGGGTATAAGCGTTATCCTCATAGGAGTTCCCCTCTGGAAGGTTGGAATTGTTGGCACCGCTGAGCTGCCCCAGGGTATAGGTCACAAGCTCCGGATATTTTCCATAAGGAGTAGAAGACGCTTTCTTCCATGCACTGTCAGAAGCTGCATCATTCCCGGAATCTGTCTGGGTATCATCCGCAGATACTGTGGCACCCGATGAGCTGTCCGCACTGTCAGAATCCCCTTCCATGACTTCGCCATCCGCTTCCTGTCCCAATGCTTCCGTACCTTCACCAGCCTGCTCTTCGGACACAGCCTCTTCTTTCCCGGCACTTTGCGCACCGCAGCCTCCAAAGGAAACTGCCATGGAAAAAGCCAGTCCAATGGCAAGCATTCTCTTTTTATTTTTCACTTTTCCCATCACCTTTCCTTTCCACTGTTCTGCGGGCTGTTTCCATCCGGACTCTGGAGAAATTTCTTCGTGGAAAATGCTTCCGCTGCCAGCGTTTTTTCATCTGCATGTTCCCTGGGGATCCTCATCTCGACTCTTGTCCCTTCGCCAATCCTGCTGTAAACCCGGATTGCATAATTTTCCCCGTAAAGAAGCAGCATTCTGTCATTTACATTCTTAAGTCCATAGCCGGAAGCCTGATAGGTTACCAGCTTGTCTGCTTCTGACTGCTCCATTCCAGGGCCATTGTCCTCCACTGCAAGAAGTACATCTTCCCCATCCTTTACAAAGAACAGCTTCAGAACCTTCTCGCCTTCTTCCTTCATATCAAGGCCATGTTCCAGGGCGTTTTCCACCACCGGCTGCAGAAGGAGCTTCGGCACAATGTCCCCTTTCACCTCCGGGTCAATTTCCCACACAACCTGAAATTCATTGTCATGCATCACCAGCTGGATATCCAAATACGCCTTAATATTCTGGATACAGTTGTCAACCGTCACCATATCCTGTCCTTTGCTTAACGCAGTCCGGTAGAACATGGACAAAGACAGGGTCACTTTGCTGATATCCCTCTGGTTGCTGCGGATGGCCATCCAGTTGATGATCGACAGGGAATTATACAGAAAATGTGGATTGATCTGCGCAGTCAGCGCCTTAAGCTCAAACTCCTTCAAAGCAATCTTGTTCTCATAAACCTCATGGATCAGACGGTTGATTTCCTCCATCATGCTGCGGAAGCTTCGAATCAGAAGACCGATCTCGTCCTCTGCGTCACTGTCAACTGTAACCTCCCGGCTGCCCTGGTTTACCCGGTTCATATTGTCTGTAAGCTCCTCGATCTTCCTGGTAAAAAGTCTGGAAAAAGAAAGACCCAGAAACAGAATAATTGCCACGCAGGCTGCGATCAGCGGAATCTCACTGACCAGAATCCCGGAAACCGAGCTATCGACTGCGGACTGCGGCTTATACAGATAAAACTCCCAGCCACAGGCTACATTCTGACGGCTTACATAAGCATAGTCTTTCTGTTTGGATTCCAAGGCCTCCCTGGATACCAGAGGATCCGAAGCGTTCACCTCTGCCTCACCTCCTGTGAGCATTTCCTTTTGGAACAGCACATGCCCCTCTTTGTCCAGAATGATTCCGCCGGACTCCTCTGAAACAATATTCTCAAATGGCTGGAAAATCTTGTTATAGTCCAGGGTAATACACAGAACTGCCGTCTGCTCTTTTCCCTGATAGATCCGCCTTACTGCCGCGATCTCCGGCCTGTCCCTGTCCACCACCCACTGCACGGACACATCATCCGCCAGATGATCGTACCACCATTCCTTCTCCACCTCTGACAAAGGCACCAGGGTGTATTCATGGCGAACCTTAATGCCTTCTGCAAACAGCTGGATCTGAAGGATGGCATCATGGTAGGACTTAGGCACCGTAAGAAGGGGATCTGCCACTTCCGTGTATTTCTTATAGGCATAGTAATTGTCCATATTTTTCTCTGTGATCAGATCTTCAATATCTGGGGAATAGGTTAGATAATTCAAAAGACTGGAAAAAACTTCGATCTGACTGTCGATTCCCTCTCCGGTCTGCTCCAGGATGGAGGACATATCCTCCATCTCCTTTTCCCGGAGCAGGCTGCTCATGCGGCCATGGCTGTACCACACAAGCAGGATCATAGGAACCAGACTTGCCGTCACAAGAAGAACGGTCAGCTTGTGACGGTATTTCATATTCTTGAATTTACGCTTTAGCGCTTCCGGTACTCTCATCCTCTTCACCGGTTCCTTTCCGGTAGGACTCCGGACTGCATCCATAATACTCCTTAAAGCTTCTGCAGAAATAGGAAACATTCGGAATTCCCACCTGTTCGCTGACCTGCGCCACTTTCATGCTGGATGAGCACAAAAGCTCCTTCGCCTTCTCCATGCGCACCACACGGATAAAACGGTTTAGGTTCATGCCAGTTTCTTTTTTGAAAATAAAGCTGAGGTAGCCGGAGGACAGATAGACCTTCTCTGCCAGAGTCTCCAGGTTTAAATCCTCTGCATAGTGCTGGTAAATATAATTTTTCACAGAAGCAACCTCATCTCTGGAACCGCTCATGGAACGCTCCAGGAATTCCTCGTACTTCTGGATATTCTCCTGTGTGATGGCAAGAATCTGCTTCAGATCCGTGCAGCTGTACAGGCGCTCCACCTCACGGTCCAGCTTGCGCTCCTCGGAAAACTGCGTCTCCTGGAAAAGCTCCTGGATCACATTGGAAAAAACAAATTTCACATACATGGCGGAAAAACGGGTATCATTCTCATATTTCTTCACCAGGCATTCGAAATGCTTCTTCAGCTGTTCCACATCCTTGCGGGAAATGTCCTCGGAAATCTTCTCCATCAGTCTGGAGTCCTGGGTCTCCGCATTCACAGGATGGCTCTCATCTCCCTCGTTGGTAAACACATGGACATCCGGATGGTAGAATTTCTCCTCCATGGTCTGCTCCAGCTGCGTCATGATTTCCGGAAGAGCCTCGTGTCCCTCAAAGCGGCTGCTTACAGCCAGATGGAAGCTTGCAGAATAGTTCTGTTTCAGAAGGTCATACAGATGCTTGGCAACCAGCTGATAGTCACAGTACACATCGGAAAAGAACAGCACAGACTGTCTGGTGTTCAGGTTCAGATAGAAAAAGTTCCTGTGCAGGCCTGCCATAAGC
>CAVJRB010000346.1:0-3172 GCA_963651655.1 bacterium
TAGCTCTGGAACACCATTGCCAGGTCTCTGTCCTTTGGCTCCAGGTAATTCACAAGCCTGTCCCCGATCCACAGCTCTCCGTCTGTAATGTCCTCCAGGCCTGCGATCATGCGGAGGGTTGTGGATTTGCCGCATCCGGAAGGTCCCACGAACACCACAAACTCTCCTTTTTCTATTTCCAGGTTAAATTCATTTACTGCACGAAAGCCGTTTTCATAGCTTTTGCAGATGTCTTTTAACATAATTTCCGACATGTTGTTTTTCTTTTCCTCTCCTTCTTTTATGACAGATACCCGGCCAGCTTTCCAAGGGATGGGCACTGGAAACCGTTTTTCCATTCCTCGGCTTTGCCTTCTCCTGTCAGTACCAGGCAGCTGTCAACTCCGGCTCGCTTGCCGCACTCCATATCTGTGTAAATCCTGTCTCCGATCAGAAGTGTCTGCTTGGGGCTGCATCCGGTATCTTCCAGACAGGCGTACACCATTCCAGGTGCCGGTTTGCCGATGTATTCCGGTTCTCTTCCAACAGAAGCTGTGATCATCCTGCAGATGGAGCCGCAGTCCGGAACCATTCCGAAATCTATGGGACAGCGAAGATCCGGGTTTGTTGCAAACCAGGGAACGTTGGTTTCGGTGAGCTGTCTGCAGACCTGGACCAGTTTTTCATAGGTCAGCTCTGTGTCATAGGCACAAAGAACGCAGTCCACATCCTCCCCTGCTTGGTCGGTAATGTTCAGACCAGCCTTTTTCAATTCCTTGCAGTAGGTTTCTGTGGCGGCTACCAGGATTTTTTCATTTCCATAATATTTTTTCAGAAAATCCCTGGCGTAGGTTCCTGCTGTCACAAACTCATCTTCTGTGGTCTCAATTCCCCAATCCCGAAACTGCTCCACGTAATCACCTGCTGCTTTTGAAGAATTGTTGGTAAGAAAACGGAACATTCCGCCGCTTTCTTTTACAGTCCAAAGAAAGTCTGCCGCTCCCGGAAGAAGCTCGCTTCCAAGGGCTACCGTTCCGTCAATATCCAGAAGGAACAGCTTTTTTTCTTTTATCATTGATGCAAGATCATGGTGCATAAAAATTGTTTTCTCCTCTTTCCTTATGTTGCCCATGGCTTTTTGCCACAATGATATTATAAAATTTTTCAGGCGGCCTTAACAATCTTAGTTGTGTCAAATGAATGTTAAATTCAGACAAAAAAAATCACGGCTGTTCACCGTGATTTTTTACATTACTCTGTATGAAATGATTATTTCATGTTGGCAAATCGTTCTACTGCTTTGGTAAAGTTCTCGATGGTCTTATCCGCATCCCCATGTTCGATTCCGTCGCGGACGCAGTGTTTGATATGTCCTTCCAGCACTACCTTTCCGCAGCCATGGAGTGCGGATTTGGCGGCGTTGATCTGGGAAAGAACATCCTCGCAGGGAACATCTTCATCGATCATCCGGTCAATAGCCTGCACCTGACCGATTATTTTTTTCAACCTGCGGTGCAGGTTTTCAGAATCCATACATTGCTTCATTTATCTTGCACATCCTTTCGTATCTTCTACTTTAACATTTCTGCTGCCTGTTTACAAGTCATCTAAAAATTTGTTTTACTAATTATTTATCATATGTTATCCTATTTTTACAATGTAAAGGGGGAAAAAATGATAATGGAAAAGAAATCGAATCATTTTTCAGGACAGCTTGGCTTTGTCCTTGCTGCGGCCGGAAGTGCTGTGGGAGTGGGAAACTTGTGGAGATTCCCATACCTTGCAGCCAAAGACGGAGGCGGCTTATTTTTAATTATTTACCTGATCCTGGTACTTACCTTTGGATTTACCCTGCTCACTTCTGATATTGCCATCGGCCGGCGCACACAGAAAAGTGCTATCGGTGCCTATACTCAGATGCGGCCCAAGTGGAAATTCCTGGGAATCCTCACCTTCCTGGTACCAGTCCTGATCATGACCTATTACGCTGTTATCGGCGGATGGATCACCAAATATGCGGTGGTATATGTAACCGGACAGGCACAGGCTGCTGCCGCAGATGACTACTTTACAACCTTCATCACCTCTTCCACTTCACCGGTGATCTTCGCACTGCTTTTCATGGGTGTAACCGCTTTCATCGTATACAATGGGGTGGAAAAAGGAATTGAAAAGGTATCCAAATGGATGATGCCTATCCTGCTGGTTCTGGTAGTGGTGATTGCAGTTTACTCTCTCACCCTTTCCCATACAGATGCTTCCGGACAGGTTCATACCGGATGGCAGGGATTTCTTTACTACCTGAAGCCGGATTTTAAGGGACTGACTGTGCAGCGTTTCCTGCAGATTCTGCTGGATGCCATGAGCCAGCTGTTTTTCTCACTCAGCGTATCCATGGGAATTATGATCACTTACGGTTCCTATGTCAAACCTGAGGTAAACTTAAACAAAGCCATCAATCAGATTGAGATTTTTGATACAGGTGTTGCTTTTCTTGCAGGTGCTATGATCATTCCGGCTGTGTATGTATTTTCCGGCACTGAAGGAATGGGTGCAGGACCAAGCCTGATGTTTATTTCCCTGCCCAAGGTATTTTCCGCAATGGGAAAAGCCGGCACCTTCGTAGGAATCCTGTTTTTCGTAACTGCTATTTTTGCCACCTTGTCTTCCTGTATTTCCGTACTGGAATCCATCACTGCAAACTGCATGGAAATCTTCCATACCGGCCGTAAAAAAACAGTTCTGGTTTTATCTGCCATCTACCTGGCAGCTTCCGCAGTAATCGCTTTGGGCTACAGTATTTTCTACGTGGAAGTAAAGCTTCCAAACGGTTCTGTGGGACAGCTTCTGGATATTATGGATTATATCAGCAACAGCGTTATGATGCCATTTATTGCGCTGCTCTCCACCATTCTCATTGGGTGGATCGTAACGCCGGATTATGTAATTGATGAAATGGAAAGAAGCGGAGACAAATTCCGCAGAAAGAAGCTTTACCGGGTGATGATCCGATTCGTTGCACCGGTTATGATGTTTATTCTGTTTTTGCAGTCCACTGGAATTTTATCTTAAGTAAAAAAAGGCGGAACCTCTGAATCCGGAAGTTCCGCCTTTTGTTGTTTCTGTATTTTATTCCTGCAAAATATGCGGTAAAGCTTACTGCCAGTGATGCTCTGCCTCTTCGATTTCCTCG
>CAVJRB010000347.1:0-3979 GCA_963651655.1 bacterium
CACCACCACTGCCCCTCTTCTGTCTCCAAGGGCATTGTATGCCACATTCTGAAGATTGGCGTTCAGGGTGGAAATCACCGTATCTCCCGTATTCTTGGTATTCAGAAACTGGTTCTTCATCTGGGTCAGGAAAAAGGAATGGGAGGTCAGAAGGGTAAAGTTCGCCTCTGATTCCAGACCGCTTTTTCCATTGGTATCATAGCCTACAACATGGGAAAACACGTTAGAATAAGGATAATTCCTTGTCTCCGTCCCGTCTTCGCTTACATTGGTCTGCGCCAGCACCTGGCCATCCGCAGACATGATCTTGCCTCGCACCACCCGGTCAGAAAAAGAATCCTGCCTGGTGTTGTAGGGGCTGTTAATAAAATCATCGCTTTTGATGCCGTCGAAATAAATCAGATACCCGATCATACTGATAAAGATGATCCCAAAGAAAATGGAAACAAAGGTATATTCTTTATTTCTGGCTTTGCGCTTTTTAGTAATCTCTTTCTGCCGCTGCTTCAGCAGCTCTCTGTCTCGCTCTCTTCGCCGCTTCTCGTCGATGTCTCTCAATTTCTTCGTCCTCGTCCTCTCTATAAATATACAGGCCCTGGATAATGGCAATCATCAGGATCATACACATAATGGAGCTTCCTCCGTAGCTTACCAGCGGAAGGGTGACACCTGTCAGCGGAATGAATTTGGTAGCTCCGCCGATGGTGAGAAATACCTGAAATGCGTATTCCGTGCCAAGTCCAATGGCGATCAGTTTATAAAACGGATTCTTGATCTGCAGGGCAATCTCCACAATGGTTAGGAAAAAGCTCATGCACACAAGGATCAGGCAGATTGCAAAAATACCGCCCAGCTCCTCGCAGATCGCACTGAAAATAAAGTCATTCTTTACAACCGGAATCTTCTCCGGGGATCCCTGGCAAAGTCCCATGCCAAACCATCCGCCGGTCCCGATTGCAAACAGAGACTGCACGATCTGGTATCCCTCATTCTGATATACTGCCATAGGATCCTTCCAGGCGCTGACTCGCTCCCGCACATGTCCGAACAGGTGATAGGCGATCACAGATCCCACAGCGCCTCCTGCCAGTCCGATTCCCAGATAGACCGGCTTCCTGGTAGACACATAGATCATCACCAGGTAGGCAACAAAGAAGATCACCGCACTTCCCAGGTCTCTGGAAAGCACCAGGATTCCCACGTGAAGACCAGCCACCACTGTTGCCAGAACTACTTTCTTAAAGGTAACTTCCCTTGCAAGAAGGGATGCCATAAAAAACACAAAAGTAAGCTTGATCACCTCAGAGGGCTGAATGCCCATAAGGGAAAGCTTCGCACCATAACTGGTCTGGGCCAGCACAAGAACGGCTGCCAGAAGGACAACGCCCACGCCTGCATAGATCCAGGTAAGATCCTTCAGGAATTTCATCTTCCGGATCATAACCGGAATCACCAGCGCCACCGCACTTCCGCAGGCAACGATCAGAAGCTGCTTATTGGCAGAAGCAATGTCCAGCCTGCACAGCATAATAAAGCCCACGCTGAGCAGCATGCACATATTATTCAGAAGAAGCATGGATGCATTCTTATAGATCCTGCGATATAAGATCAGGATTGCGGCAAAATACACCATCATCTCCGCATAAAATACTACCACCTTAAAATCAAAGGTTTTCAGAAAGATTACCACAAACGCGGTGAAATCCAGAAAAAAGGTTAGTGAAATCTGGGTCTGCAAAAGCCCCCTTTTGTCGGATGCGTGTTTCCCCACAACCAGGTAGTAGCACAAAATGGTATATATGATCATCAGTGTAAGAATCACATATTTGGATAACTCAACAACAATATTAATCATACGCCTTTACTCGGCTCCTCTTTTAAAATGACCTTTTGTAAACTCATATTCCCGGGATACCCTGCCTCCCTGATAGGCAGCTACAAAATCTTCCAGGATCTGCTGTGTCTGTCCGGCACTCTCTATGGTAAAGGACAGCCGCACGGCAGATACCCCAAGTGCCTTCACCTTGTCCGCCTCTTTTAACAGGCCGTAGGGAAGACTGTTGTAGATGATATTATAACAGGGGCCTTCCGGCTTTGTATTTCCCGTTTTCCAGGGGTGACAGTAACAGACTACAGGAAATTCCTTGTCATAGCGGTCCTTCAGAACCAGCCGGTCCTCCTGGCGATTGCAGCCTGTAGTGTTCTTGCGGACACACTGGGCACTGTGCATCAGGGGCAGCCTGCCGTATACGATCATCTCGCTGCCTGCATTTTCCCTGTGGCGAAGCTCCTTCTCGTTCAGTTCCAGAGGAACGGTATTTCGAAGTATCTTCCGATTTTTCCAGAAATGGATGGCCTCATCGTTCCATGTATAAAGGGAATGATCCAGCACGCATTTCTCAGAAAGTCCAAGCTCTGCCAGACGGCTGTAGGATTCCAGGTTCCGCACCAGAAGACCTGTCATGCCCTCTTTCAGCCAGTTCTGGATCTGATCCACATAGCCCTTGGGCGGATTTCCTCTTGTAATGTGAGGAAGGGAAAGATACATCTCTTTGCCCTGGGAAAGGCCTGCCTGAAGGTATTTCTCCATCAGCAGATAAGGCAGGTAAATGCCCTGGATTCCTTTTTCCCGGCAGAGGATCTCTGCTGCCTCATCGGTTTCGCAGGAAGCGTAGACTGGGATTGCTCCTTCTACGCTATAGGAAGCATAATCTGAAATCCCCCCTGCTGTGCAATCAGCAACGCCATTTGGAGTTAGCTTTTCAACCGACTTCGCAGCTTTATGGTTTGCAGATTCTTTTGTCCTCATTGCCGCTTCCGCCATCTTTTCCTTCTTATTTCTTTTATATTTCTCAAGCAGCTTCTCCTGCAGTTCCTCCAGCGCCTGGTGACGGGCCTCATTCAGAGTCTTCATCGGGACAAAAATGCTCTCTCCCATCTGGATATCCAAGCTTTCCCAGACAAAAGGCGTATTTCCAAGCTTGTCCATCTGCTGCCGGATGCGCTCCTCGATTACAGGCTGGCTCTTGGCATACTGGACTTCTCCAAGAAATGCGGTAGTGCTCTCGCCCCGGCATGATACCGTAAGAAACACAGGGGATTCCGGGAAAAGACTGAGCTCGCCTTTTATGGGCTCCTTAAGAGTCTTCGGCTGCAGGGATACTTCCCCGGTCTTTTTCTCATTGGTAAACGCCATCATCTGGGGACCGTTTCCCATCTGGTAATATCCTGTGCAGGAACCGCCGCGATTAAACAGGTCCAGAAGATATTTTTTGTCTTTTTCGCTTACCCGGTAGTTCTCCTGGCCTTTTTCAAAAAGAAGGTCCAGATATTTCCGGTACATTCCTGTGACGCCTGCTGTGTAAGAGGGCTGTTTCATTCTTCCCTCGATCTTAAGGGAGGTCACGCCAGCTTCGATAATCTCTGGCAAAATCTCAATGGTACAGATGTCCTTCAGGCTTAAGGGGCAAAATTCTCCCTTGCCGTAGTCCCGGGTCTTAAAATTCTTCACCTGGTAAGGAAGCCTGCAGGGCTGTGCGCAGCGTCCGCGGTTTCCGCTTCTGCCGCCCAGAAGGCTGCTCATCAGGCACTGGCCAGAATAGCTGTAGCAAAGAGCGCCGTGGACAAATGCCTCGATCTCGATGGGGCTTGCCTGATGCATCCGGGAAAGCTCCTCCAGGGAAAGCTCCCTTGCGGCAACCACGCGGGTGGCTCCCTGCGCTGCCAGAAATTTCATGCCTTCCGGTCCTGTGACTGTCATCTGGGTGCTGGCATGAAGATGAAGTCCCGGAAATTCCTGCTTCAAAAGCTGGAATACGCCCATATCCTGCACGATCACCGCATCCAGCCCAGCCTCATAGTAGGGCGTCAGATAGGCAATCAGTTCTTCTTTTAGTTCCCTGTTCTTTAATAATGTATTGACTGTAAGGTAAAGCTTCCTTCCATGAATGTGGGCCGTATCGATGGCCTTCAGAAGCTC
>CAVJRB010000348.1:0-472 GCA_963651655.1 bacterium
TCTGCACACTCCGGAAACCTCGTTTCCGATCCTTCCGTCTGCACGAAGATCCAGCCTGGTTCCTTTCTTTGTCTCAATGTGAATCTCATTTGCATCTGTAAGGATCTGCTGCAGTTTTTTTACTTCCTCATAGATAGAAAGGAAATCAGCCTCCAGTGCGCCCCCTTTCATCATATCCAGGGTATAATCCGGCATGCTGATGAAACGCACGCCCTTTTCGTTGGCTTCTTCTCTTGCCTGGGAATGGGAAAGGGAATATTTGGTAGGCGCAAATACCACATCAACACCCAGCATGGCTTTTGCAATGGCATCTGTAGGGTTTTCCCCATGGGTGCTTCTTGGCTCCATGATCGCAATGGTAAATTCTGCGCCAGTACACTTGATTGCATACGCCAGTGCTTTTGCAATAGGAATATTATCTGTATCGCATACGATCAGTGCTTTTTCCTCTGGTTTCAGGCCTGCATTGATC
>CAVJRB010000348.1:482-6935 GCA_963651655.1 bacterium
GATCTGTACCAGACGTTTGGCTCCATTTAAAAGTCCAAGGTCCTGCATGTTCTTTTGCCTCCTCTTACTGTTTTTTTATATAACCACTTCTATCTTACCGCTTTTGGCGGAACGGTAAATGGCATCTGTGATCTTCTGTACCTGATAGCCATCCATGAGATCCGGGTGCGTCTGCTTTCCATCTGCCACTGCACGAAGAAAATCGTACACGCTGGCAATGTGGTACCGACTCCAGGAAATGTCTACCCTCGGCGGTGGGAACACAGCTTCCCCGCCATATTTCTGTGTTGTCTCTATGGTTTTAAATCCAGAAAGGCCACCAATCGGGGCTTTTGGATCTTCATTGTCAAAATAAGAGATTACATTTGGATTTTGCTGGTCAAATTTCACAGTTCCCTTTTCCCCATAGATTTCAAAGGAAAAGTCAATTCCGGAACCGGCTGCCACCTGGCTGAGCATAAGTGTTCCAATTACATCCTCCTCACAAGTCAGCTGCACATTTACAAGATCCTCGATCTCCACCTTCTGTATCTTCTTTGGATCTTCCTTCAGTGGCCTTTCTTTATAATGGGTTCTGGTAACTGCGGACACGCTTTTTACCTCACCGGCCAAATACCGGATCAGGTCGATTGCATGGGTACCCATGGCGAAAAGCACGCCGCCCCCTGCCAGCGCTTTTGTGGACTGCCAGCTGATAGGGCGATTGGGATCTGTAAATTCACTTCCATAATATTTCACATTAAAATTAATGATCTTTCCAAGCTTTCCTTCCTCGATCAGCTGTTTTGCACGAAGGATTGCAGGCACAAAGCGGTACTCAAAGACTACTCTGCTTACCCCATGGTAGCTGCTCTCTTCCATAGCTGCCAGGACTTCATCTGCTTCTGTAAGATCCCTGGCCAGAGGCTTCTCGCAGTAAATGTGCTTGCCGCTTTTTACTGCTTTCACCAAAATGTCACGATGCATGTAGTTAGGGGAGCAAATATCTACCACATCTACATTTTCATCAGCCAGAAGTTCCTCTGCCGTTCCATAGATCTTCTGGAATTTTACGGGAAGCTGCCCTGCTGTTTTCGATGTAACCACTGCGTACAGCTGCACATCAATATCTGAATTGTAATAATATTTCAGATTGTCATAACACATGGCATGCATTTTCCCCATATAACCGAAACTGATGATTCCTACACGGATGGTTTTCATGATTTCCCATCTCCTTTTCATTTTTTACTTTTGAATCTTTGCTTTTATCTTGACATATTCCTTGATTCTTTCTATTATTTTCCTATACTTCACGGATAGCAGACCGTTTTATCAGAAAATACTTGCAAGGAGGAATCTATTATGGAACTTTACCAGATACAATGTGTAAAAAAGATCGCAGAATACCAAAATATGTCCCAGGCTGCGCTTGCCTTGAATACTTCTCAGCCTTCCCTGAGCAGAACCTTGCGAAATATTGAAGGTGAACTGGAACTTACTTTATTTGACCGGGTTGGAAAAAAACTCATCCTCAATGAAAATGGGGTCAAATTCTGCCAGTACGCAGACAAAATCCTGGATCTTTACGACCATATGCTTGCGGAGCTAAACCCGCATAAGGCACAGGTGCCACAATCCCTGAACATTGCAATGCTCCACTCTAACAGTCTTCTTCCGGACCTGATCGCAGATTTTTCCATTCAGCATCCTGAGACCATGCTGCGGTTTCAGCATTTCACATCCCTGTCTGAAGTATCGGACAACTGCGATTTCATGATCCATGCTTCCACCCACATGCAGCCTACCGGGTACCGTTCCTACCGGCTTTTTGAAGAAGAATGTAAGATCGGAATGTCCGCCGCAAACCCGCTGGCACAAAAAGCAGAAATTACGGAAGCGGATCTGGCTGCCCAGAAATTTATCATTCTTTCCCCGGGAAACTCGCTTACGGAGATGATCCAGGACTACTTTTCCCTAGCTGGCATCAATCCGAATATCACCCTTCAATGTGACAGCCAGCTCACAGCAGCTTCCCTTGTGGAACAGAACATGGGAATGGCCATTTTCCCGACCCTTACCTGGGATACCGCTTCCTCCATTGTTCTTAAAAGGATCCGCGGAACCCACCTGACCCGTACCATCTATCTATCTCAGAACTCTGCCAGCCAGAGCAAGGCTGCTATCATTTTCAAGGACTTTATCCTACAGGCGGTTACAAATTATTTTCATAACTGTCCTTCCGTCTGATTTTGACATGCTCTTGGATATCATCCTTCAGCCTGGCTTTTATGCCCTGCTCTTGCATTCTCTCTGGCAGCTTTTGCAAGGGCTTTTTTCTGCCTTAAGGTCTTATCGGATAACAGATCCCACTGCTCTGCAAGCATCTTTTTGATTTCTTTTGGCGATTTTCCGCTGAGGGAGATCAAACCATTAGGCAAAAATGCAAGTACCAGAATCACGATTGCGCCATAAGCGATCATACGGAAGCTGTCAGAGAACCTGAGCACTTCTGGAAGAACCGTAAGGATAATGGAGCCGATCAAACCGCCTTTTAAATCGTACAGTCCACCTACAATTGCCATAGAAACCAGTGTAAGGGACGGAGACCAGCGGAACTGCTCCGGGCTTAAATAACGAAGGTTTACTGCATACAGGCTTCCTGCAAAACCGGCGACTGTCGCTGCGATCATAAATGCAACGGTCTTATAGGTCCTGGTGTTGATTCCAAGAGATTCTGCCGCGTCCTCGGATTCCCGCACAGACATAAAAAACCTTCCATATTTACTGTTGACAATACGCTTTAAAAGGAAATAGACAACGCCAAGGCAAATGATGAGGAAAAAGTAAAAGGGCTGTCTTTTTCCAAGATCCACAGGTCCAATCTTCGGCGCCTTAATTCCGCTGATTCCGAATGCACCATTTGTGAGCCATTCCATGTTCAGGATGAGCACATAGATAATCTCACCGAAAATCTGTGTCACAAGAGCCAGGTAAGAACCACCTTTTAATTTTAATGTAGGGATTGCAAGAACCCAGCCCAATAAAGCAGACAGAACCATTCCAATGGGAATCGTTACCAAAAACGGAAGGCCGCATTTCGTCATGAGAATACCGGTGGTATATGCACCGATTCCCACAAAGGCCATCTGGCCTAAATGAAGCTGCTTTGCATAACCGGAAATAATAATGATTCCAAGCACTGCGATTGCATTGATAATGGCATTTGAGCCAATGATGATATAATATTTATTCGTCGATACATAGACCGCAATAGCTGCGACCAGAAGATACCCGACTATTTTCTTTACGTTCCAGGCTTTCTTTTCTTTCATTTTCCCACCTCCTCACACTTTATTTGCCACACGGCGGAAAATTCCATATGGGAATATTGCAAGTACAATAATTCCGATCACATACACGATCAGGTCTTTGTAGGAAGAAGAAATATAAGTGGAAGACATGGTCTCTGCCACACCTACCAAAAGGCCGCCTGCAACAGCTCCTACGAAGTTTCCAAGCCCGCCTACAACGGCTGCGATAAAAATTTTCAGTGCCATTTTTGATCCCAGATCAATGGTTACGGAGTAAAGAGGCGCCACCAGCATTCCTGCCATTGCCCCAAGACCTGCTGTGATGGAAAAAGTCGCAGCACGGGTAGAAAAGATCTTGATTCCCATCATGCTTGCAGTGTCCGGATCTTCCGATGCAAGGCGAAGGGCCAGTCCAAATTTTGTCCTTGTAAAGATCAGCTGCAAAAGCACCAGCATCAGAACAGCAATAAGGAAAATGCAGATCTTATTCATTGGGATGCTCACGCCCAAAAGGCTTAAGCTCCAGTTCGGGAAGCAATTGGAAAGTCCTCTTGGCTGTGCACCGAAGATGAGCTGGCAGATATTCACCAGAACCGTGGATAAGGAAATGGATACCAGCATGAAGGTCAGGGGCGAAGCCTGGCGAAAACGTTTGAACAAAACTTTTTCAATGGCGAATCCATAAAATAACATGACCACCAGAACCAGCGGAATAGCTGCAATATAAGGGATATTGCACTGGTCGATCACTGTATAGATGACCAGCGCACCCATTGTAATGGTTGTAGAATGGGAAAAATTCAGGTAGCCAAGTGCCTTGTAAACCATGGTAAAGCCAAGTGCTGCAAGTCCGTAGAGCATACCAAGCGTAATTCCATTAATGACCTGTGTTGTAAATAATTCCATGAAACTACCTCTCTCTCTTTTGAATCTTTTACCGTTACCGATCGCGAAACGGACCGTAATCTTTTACGCTGCCTGACAGCATTTTTTATAATGGCTTGACCAGTTCTCCGTAAAGATCCGGTCTGCGGTCCCTGAATACCGGCATCTGTGCCCTCTCACGCAACAGGGTATCCTGCTCCAGTTGTGCATAAATGATACCTTCCTCGCCTTGGGCAGATGCAAGCAGTTCTCCAAGCGGATCTGAGATCGCACTGTATCCGAAGAAGCTCATTCCGGCAGATTCTCCAATTCGGTTGCAGGATACTGCAAACATACGGTTCTCAAATGCCCTTGTTGATGTCAGCCTATGAAGCATGCTGCCGTCATTGGAAAATGCAGGCATATTCCAGAGCATTGCCAGAATTTCTGCGCCCTCCAGGGCATAGGTCCTGGTAAGCTCCGCAAACTGGTTGTCATAGCAGATTCCCATTCCAATGGTTCCAATATCCGTATGGAAAACGCCTGTGGTATTTGCCGGCACAAAATAGTGTTTTTCGTATCCCGGAATATGTACCTTTCTGTGCGCACCCACCAGTTTTCCCTCCGGATCCATCAAAACCGCTGTATTATACAGGGTTCCCGGAATCAGCGGATGTGCTTCTGTCATTCCACAGATCACGTAAGTGTCATATTTATTGGAAATCTCACCCAGTGCTTCTGTGAATTCCCCAGGAACTTTTTGTGCCCCTTTGATATAGGAACAGCCAAACTCTTTATTTCTCTCACGGATATATCCGATACTTGCAAGTTCCGGAAAAACCACAAGGTCCGCATTTTTTGTCTCCTTGGCTTCCTTTACGCATTTTTCGATTCTTGCAAGATTCTCTGCCATATCCAGCAGCGCAATATCAATCTGCGCTGCTGCAACCATTACTTTATCTTTCATGAATTTTCTCCCTTTTGATTCCTAACTTATTCCTCGCTGGTAGTAGAAGCGGAATCCAGATAAGTCCATTTTCCATCTTCATTTGCCTGGACGATCATAACATCACCCTGATACTCACCAGTTTCTGGATCAATAGAAATATTTCCCTGGATACCCTTGTGGTCTACAGTGTTTCGGATTGCTTCCTGGATCGCTGCCCCATCTGTGGAACCTGCTGTTTTGATTGCCTCAAGAAGAATGCTCATTCCATCATATCCACGGGCTGCATTCTGGGACGGCTCCTCACCATACTCCTCTTCATATCTGGAAATCCATTCCTGTGTGGATTCGTCTGTTGTAGAGGTAGTAAACGGTACGGAGTTGATTGTTCCTACATAGGTGTTATCAGATAATTCAAATGTATCTTCATGGATGGTACCGGTTCCGCTGTAGAACTGGATATCCCAGCCAAGCGCCCTGGCCTGTTTCATGCAATAGGAACCTGGGGTATAGTTGCACCAGATAAACAGTGCATCAATATCCTGGCTCTTTAAGCTGGAAAGCTGGGCTGTCATATCGGTATCATCAGTTCCGAAGGACTCGCTTACAACCTCCAGGCCTTTCTCCTTTGCTGCTGAAGTAAGGCTGTCCAGTCCACCTTTGCCATAGTCATCGTTGCAGTAGATCATTCCGATTTTTTTCGTATCCGGATTATTTTCCATAATGTAGTTCAGAAGGGCAGCGATCTGGAGACTGTCACTTGGGAAAGATCTGGAAATCCAGTCTGAACCTGATTCCAAAATAGAAGCTGCTGAGGAGCCTGATGTGATCATCGGGATCTCATATTCGTCAACTACATCCAAGTCTGCCAGTGTACAGGAGCTGCTGAAGGAACCTGCGATACCTACTACCTCATCTTCTGTGACCAGCTTGGTGCAAACGGATACGGACTGTGCTGCTGAAGAAGCATCATCATAAGATACCAGTTCAATCTGATACTCTTTTCCATCAATGGTCACGCCGCCTGCCTCGTTGAAATCCTTTACGGCAAGTTCTTTTCCGTGAAGATCATCCAGTCCTCCATTTGCATTATCACCTGTGGTAGGGTCAATAGCGCCTACTTTGATGGTATCTGCAGCAAATACATTAAATGGGACAGCAGTTACAGTGACTGCAGCAGTAAGGATTCCGGCAGCGATAGTTTTGAAGTTTGCTTTTCTCATAGTAATTTCCTCCTGAATAATGTAATTTTATTGATTGATGATCTTCATCCAATCGTCTTTTTTATGCACCCAGATATTTTTTCTGGACCTCGTCACTTTCCAGAAGTTCCTTTCCGGTACCTTCCAG
>CAVJRB010000349.1:0-448 GCA_963651655.1 bacterium
GTTACTGTTCACTCCGTGCCCAGTAACACGCTTCGCGATGCACAGAAATCATGCTTTGCATGATTTCGCGCCGCAATTCTCGGGTTTTCTGTGAACTTTGTTCACAAAAAACACCTCGCGGAATATTACCAGTGAACAGTAACGATGTTAGCCTCTGCTCATGACCAGCAGGTTCTAACACCTTGTAAATTTTATGTTTATATTGTAGAATAACACCTAAGTGTATGTACAGAAATATCCAAATTAAACTTTTTTCGAGGGGACAGTTTTATGTTAGACATTGCAAAAGACCAGAATCGCACCACTCACCTTTACATGGAGGTTTATGAATATTACAAAAAGCTGATTCTGGATGGGAAAATGACGCCGGGCAGCAAGATGCCCTCTCTTCGCAAATGCTCCCAGGAGCTGAAGCTTTCCCGCACCACCATTGAGACCGCCTATCTGC
>CAVJRB010000349.1:458-2614 GCA_963651655.1 bacterium
TGTCACGCAGCTCGGCGGCCTGCTCGAAGTTCAGGTCTGCGGCAGCCTGGCGCATCTGCTTCTCCAGCTGGGAAATCAGATTCTTCAGCTCTTTCTTGCTCATGGATTCCGGATCCTTCTTCAGCTTCACCTCTGTCTCTGCAACAGCCTTGGAAACAGCAATCAGGTCACGGACTGCTTTCTTGATGGTAGTAGGCGTGATGCCGTGCTCCTCATTATAAGCTTCCTGGATTTCACGACGGCGGTTGGTCTCCTCAATGGCGTTTCGCATGGAGTCCGTCATCACATCTGCGTACATAATAACATGTCCCTCGCTGTTTCGGGCAGCACGTCCAATGGTCTGAATCAGGGAAGTTTCGGAACGAAGGAAGCCTTCCTTGTCCGCATCCAAAATAGCGACCAAAGTGATCTCCGGAATATCAAGTCCTTCTCGCAGCAGGTTGATTCCAACCAGCACATCGAACACATCCAGACGCATATCACGGATAATCTCCGCACGCTCCAGAGTATCAATGTCCGAATGAAGATAGCGGACACGGATTCCCACATCTTTCATATATTGAGTCAGATCCTCCGCCATTCTCTTGGTAAGAGTGGTGATAAGCACCTTGTTTTTCTTAGCGGTTTCTTTGTTGACTTCGGAAATCAGGTCATCAATCTGGCCCTCTACAGGGCGAACCTCCACCTTAGGATCCAGAAGTCCGGTAGGGCGGATGATCTGCTCGGCACGGAGAAGCTCGTGGTCATATTCGTAGTCACCGGGAGTGGCAGATACAAACAGCACCTGGTCCAGCTTATTTTCAAATTCCTCAAAGCTAAGAGGACGGTTGTCCTTGGCGGAAGGAAGACGAAAGCCGTAATCTACCAGTGTCTGCTTTCGGTTCTGGTCACCTGCATACATGGCGCCTACCTGTGGAACGGTCTTATGGGACTCATCGATAATGAGAAGAAAATCATCCCCGAAATAATCCAGAAGCGTGTAAGGGGGCTGCCCCGGCTCCAGGCCGGAAAGATGGCGGGAATAGTTTTCAATGCCGGAACAGAATCCGGTTTCCTTCATCATTTCAATATCAAAGTTGGTACGCTCAGAAATTCGCTGGGCTTCTATCAGCTTGTCCTCGCTTTTGAAATAATCTACCCGTTCCTTTAATTCTTCCTCAATGGCAATTGCCGCTTTCTGGATCTGCTCCGCAGGCACAACATAATGGGATGCCGGGAAAATACCGATATGTGCAAGCTGGCATTTGATTTCCCCGGTAAGCACATCAATTTCCGAAATCCGGTCGATCTCATCCCCGAAAAACTCCACCCTCACAGCGGTATCTGAGCTGTTGGCCGGAAAAATTTCCAGAGTGTCCCCACGGACACGGAAGGTGCTTCGGTGAAAATCCATCTCATTGCGGGTGTACTGAATGTCGATCAGTTCCCGGATGACCTCATCCCTGTCCTTGGTCATGCCCGGACGAAGCGAGATCATCATGTCCTGGAATTCCTGTGGAGAACCCAGTCCGTAAATACAGGATACGGAGGAGATGATGATAACGTCCTTGCGCTCAGACATGGCAGCAGTGGCAGAGAGCCTGAGCTTGTCGATCTCGTCATTGATGGCAGAGTCCTTGGCAATATAGGTGTCTGAGGATGGCACATACGCTTCCGGCTGGTAATAATCGTAATAAGAAACGAAATACTCCACCGCGTTCTCCGGGAAAAACTCCTTAAATTCACCATAAAGCTGTGCCGCCAGCGTCTTATTGTGCGCCAGGATCAGAGTAGGCTTATTCAGCTGCGCAATGACATTCGCCATGGTAAACGTCTTACCAGACCCCGTCACCCCCAGCAAAGTCTCGAACTGGTTGCCTTCTTTAAATCCCTTGACCAGTTTCTCGATAGCCTGGGGCTGGTCGCCTGTGGGTTTGTATTCGGAGTGTAATTTGAAGCTTTGTTGTGAATTTTGCACAAAAGCACCTCCTGGTTTTTATATCAAAAAAGTTCGTTTATTAGGCAAAAATTCATCGAAGTGACGAATTAACATTCAAATGTAAGAGATATTATATCATGAAAAGTTGAAATTGTATATATGATACGAACATTAGTTCTTCAAAAATTCGTCTGCAGTTATTATCGTGTCCAGAACAATTTCTGTATCAAGCTCCTTC
>CAVJRB010000350.1:0-2044 GCA_963651655.1 bacterium
AATGTTGGATAAAATATTGAAACCTGTAGATTCGGGAAAGGGCTGCCCTTTCCCGAAATTTTTAACTAGATAGACGAGATAAAATATGGGAAAAGGAGATGCCTGTAAAAATGAAAAGAGTTCGGATGCTTTTGCGTGTAAGTTCCAATCAGCAGCTGGAAGCAGATGGAGATTTAAGTGTACAGAGACAGCTGGTAAAAGAGTACGTACAGAAACAAAAAGACTGGGTTCTGGATGATAAAGAGTACTTTGAGGGCAGCAACAGCGGATATAAGAATGCGGTTGCAGACAGGGATATCCTTCAGGAAGCTATGCAGGATGCAAAAAAAGGCGAGTATGATATACTGGTCGCCTATAAAGATGACCGAATCGGAAGACGTATGTGGGAGATCGGTGCTTATGTAATGAGCCTGAAAAGTCATGGTGTAGATATCTATACGGTAAAGGACGGCTGTATCTCGCCAGAATCAGATGATATTATGGGACAGATGGTTCTTGCTCTCCGGTATGGAAATGCCCAGAAAAGCAGTTCTGATACAGGGATGCGTGTTAAGGATACTGCAAAAAAGCTGGTTCAGAAGGGAAAATTTATGGGAGGAAAAGCCCCTTACGGATATTATATGGAACTCTCTGGCGAGATCAGCAAACATGGGAGAGCATTACAGCATTTAATCGTAGACCCGGAGCAATCTGTTGTTGTAAAATATATTTATGAACTGGCATTGAACAAGGAGTTTGGCTCATCAAAGATTGCAAAGCTTCTGAATGAAGATGAAAAATACCGCAAAATGGCTCCAAACGGAGTCTGGAAAAGCGGTACAATCACCAGTATTTTGACAAACCCGATTTATGCAGGCTATACGGCTTACAACAGACGTGAAAAATTGGGAGGAAAATATCACAGGCTGGGAAGCGAGGACTGGATCACAGCCAGGGAAGCAAATGAGGAGCTGGCAATTGTTGATGAGGATGTCTGGAACCGAATTCAGGAAAAACGAAAGCTGAGAGGGGACAAGTATATTCGGTCAGCTACGAATACGGATGTAAAGGTAATCGGAAATAATTGTGGAATGCTTGCGCTGATTGATGTTCTGTACTGCGGATATTGCGGAGCCAAAATGACAAACGGAAGCCGCTATAATTACTGGACGGTAAAGAAAACGGGAGAAAAAAGATGCAGTAAGACATATGCATATAAATGTCAGGCGGCGTGGCAGGGAGTCCCTCACGAAAAATATCCTTTTATAAGGGCGGATAAGATTGAACCTATTGTTTTTGCCGCAATTGCAGAATATGTGGGGACACTTCAGGAAAATGAAGATGTTTTTGAAGAGATTGAGGAGAATCAGCAAAAAGAGAGGAAAATTCTGAGAAACGACCTTGATGGAGCACAGCAGGAGCTGAATAAGATCCAGAAGAAGATTGCGGTTATGGAGGAAAACATACCGAATGCTATGACTGGGGAATATCCACTGACTTTGGAAGAGCTTATGCGGCTGATAAACAAACAGAAGGATATGGAGACACAGCAGCTTGAAATTGTGAGACAAAAAAGAGCAAACCTGGAAAATGCGAATGTGAGCATTGGAGAATGGGACGAGCTGCGGAAGCAGATTCCCACCTGGCAGGATGTTTTTCTGAATGCAGATGTAACTACAAAGAGAGTGCTGGTAAATAAGCTTGTGGAGAGAATTGATGTTACGGAAGACTCCATTAATGTACGGTTCAGGATTAACCTGAATGATATTTTTACACAATCCCGAATTACTGGTGATTGCGGTACCACTCTGTGTATACCCGATTTAAGGTAAAGGACATAATTGCCAGAACATTAGCTCGGATCGTATCGTCGGGCCAGGTGGCGTAGATTTCGCTGCTGGCAACATTTTTGATGTAATCCCGGTAGCGCACATAATAGTTGGAGGCGGAATTATCGCCTACGGGTCCGTCGTGAACAACAATATATTCAGGGATAACTACTTTGCTCAGCACGATTTCTCCGGTTTCATTTACTGGCTTGACCTCAGATTCCTGTATTTTGGGC
>CAVJRB010000350.1:2054-3008 GCA_963651655.1 bacterium
ATTTTGGGCGGATACTCGTAAAAAAGTGTGTGGGGAGGAATGACGACCCGGCTGTCGGCGACAGAGCTTTGCCGCGGATTTAAAAGCACAGGCTGTTTGGCGAGGATAGCCGGAAGGACTTCTGTGCCTGCAATTTCTTCTGAATGGAAATCCTCAGCTTCAATTTGCATGGAATATTCCGCGTAGGGCTGAGCTTCCTCAGTAGCATTTAAGCTATATTCCAAAGGCGGCGTTTTCAGCTGGAGGACAGGGGTATTGCCTGAAGAATCGGTACGGACTTCTTCAATCACACTATCTGGATCGCCAGTGTAGGAAATGCGTACCAGTGCATTTTCCACAGGGCGGTTGTCGGCTTCAGAGCGCACGGTTATCTGCAAGGTTCCCTGATCTACATTTTCCTGCTGTGCATGTAAGGTTTTTCTGAAATACATGGACGACCTCATAAAATGCTCTTCTGGGTATTATATGCCGGATGCGCGGGAAAGATGAGCAGAGAAAATTCAGGGCTGTTTGTTGGTACGAAGTTCGGTTATAATAGAAACAGAAAATATACGAAAGAAGGGGAATAATGAAAAACTTAAGAAAACGTGTGGGAAGCTTCCTGCTGATGTTTGCACTGCTCTTTGCAGGAATTCTGCTTCCGCAAAATACGAAAGCGGTTTGGGCAGCAGACGGCAGTATGACGGTACATTTTCTGGACGTAGGGCAGGGACTGTCTGTTCTGGTGGAGTCGGAAGGGCAGACTTTATTATATGATGGCGGTCCCAGAAGCGCATCCAGTTTTGTAGTATCCTACTTGCAGGAACAGCAGGTTTCGGAAATTGATTATCTGATTTCCTCCCATTATGATGAGGATCACGTCAGCGGATTGATTGGATGTCTGAATGCCTTTGATGTGGCAAATGTGATTGGAGCAGATTATGTCCACGATTCCTCGCTGTATGATTCCTTTAT
>CAVJRB010000350.1:3018-7109 GCA_963651655.1 bacterium
TGGATGGAGTCGCAGCGCAGGGACTTACGGTACAGCATCCGGCTGTGGGAACGGAATATGAATTCGGTTCCGGGAAATTTACGATTTTGTCTCCGCAAAATATCAGCAAAGAGAGCAATGCCAATTCTGTTGCAATTAAGCTGACAAATGGGGAAAACAGTTTTATTTTTACCGGAGATGCGGATTACAACAGCGAGGCTGACATGGTATCTTCCGGAATTGACCTTAGCTGTAATGTGTTAAGTGTAGGACATCACGGATCTGCCACATCCACCAGCTGGGAGTTTTTGCAGGCGACAGTTCCGGAGTATGCAGTGATCAGCTGCGGCACAGGAAATATATACGGGCATCCTCATGAGGAGACGATGGAAAAACTGTCAGACATGGGAATCCAGGTGTACCGCACGGATGAACAGGGAACAATTGTAGTTTCTTCTGACGGGAATTCTCTTTCCTGGAATATGGAGCCATGTAATGATTATACATCCGGGGATGGAAATAATCCTGCGGGGGAAAGTGAGACGCAGGGATTTGCCGGGGAACAGTATGATGATCAGGGAGAATCGAATGATACGGATTCCATAGAAGCTGATTCAGCCCAGAACAGCCAGGAAGCAATGGTATGGATCTCTGCTACAGGAAGCAAATACCACAGCATTCCGGACTGTGGTAATATGAACCCGGATAAGGCCTATCAGGAGCCTCTTTCCCAGGCAGAGGCCCAGGGGTATGAAGCCTGTAAAAAGTGCTTCTGAAAAAGCTTTTTATGAAAATTGAACAGACCTTATACCAGAGCTTGTTTCAAACACGCTCTGGAGCCTTTTTCAAATTGACTCTAAGGCCGGGGATATGTATGCAGAACTGGTCAGGATGCCATTACAGTTTTTTCAAGGTTGTCAACCCGCATTTCCAGGTTGGCAACCTTTTCGCGTGTTTCAGCGTTTTCCTGACGGTGACGTATTTCATCAACGCGGTAATCGAAGAGGGCGCTGATCTTGCGGTTGGTTTCGTTTTCCAGCGTTAAGTGGATTTTGTGTACAGAGTCGTCAAGGGTATCCATTTTGGAGTCTAGTTTGTCTACTCTGGATTCCAGTTTATTCACCTTGGATTCCAGCTTATCCACCTTGGATTCCAGCTTATCTACCTTGGATTCTAGCTTATCCATTCTGGATTCCAGCTTATCCATCCTGGATTCCAGCTTATCCATCCTGGATTCCAGTTTATCCATTCTGGATTCCAGCTTATCCATCCTGGATTCCAGTCTATCCATTCTGGATTCCAGCTTAGCTACATCAGAGCGCAGTTCAATCATTTGGGACTTCAGCTCATTCACATCAGAACGCAGTTCATTCATTCCTACCTGCAAGGTGATAACATTCTGGTTAATGTTAAGAAGAACATCTTTTAATTCGGGATCAATCATGGGGAATACACCTCCTTTTGGAAAAATACATTTTGGATACGAAATATTGTTTAGATATACTATATCACAGCCAAAGTATAAAGTCTATTCAATTTTCATAAAAAATCTGGAACATAAAACGAAAACAGAATTCATTTTCAGATTGGAATAAAGATTTTTCAGATGTTCAGACAAGTATATTCCATAGCTGGCGAAAAAGCAACTGCTTTTTGTAAAAAATTTATCCTTAATTTTTTCCATGATATTTCGGATTATCCCTTTTTTATTTGTTGAAATTCTGGTATACTAAAGTGTATGTTTAGTGACAGAAACGAAAAATGGTTTCTGACATGTATTGTTTAAAAGAACGTAAGAAATGTAGAATAAATTGGTGGTGTAGAATTAGTGAGTGAACAGAAACGAGTAATTTTCACAAAGGAGGAATTGGCTGCTAAGGTAAAGGTTCCGGCTATTGTGGAACAGGATCTGAAGCGCATTATCAGTGACCGTCTGGAGCAGTGCGGCTTATATTACAGGGTTTTTTCCAGAATTAAGACCGCATCCTCCATGGCTCATAAATTTGCCCTGAAGGATTATGGCGCAGAGAATAAGAAGCTTCAGGATCTGGTGGGTGTCCGGATCAATCTGTACTTTGATGATGATGTGGAGATTTGCCAGAATATTGTGGAGAATACCTTTGACGTGATCGGATGGTCCACTTCCGAGCGCAGTGAGGAGGAGTTTAAGCCCACCAAGCTAAATGGTGTGTGCAGGCTTCCTGAATATTTAAGATCTGAGATTTCCCCGGAGACATGGGATATGTATATTGATGATACCTTTGAAATCCAGATCAAGACCATGTTTTTTGAGGGCTGGCATGAGATTGAGCATGACATGCGGTATAAGGGAGAAGAGCTGTGGAAGAACTACAAGGGATTTTCCCGGTATTTTAACAGCATTCTGGCTACTCTGGAGCTTTGTGATAAATCCATGGTAACCCTGTTTGAGGACCTTGGACATTCCCTTTACAAATCCGGAAGATGGAGCGATATGATCAAGAGCCATTTCCGCTTAAAGCTTGGAGAGGGACAGCTCTATCCTGAGGTGGCACAGCTTCTGGATGAGGACTGTAATCTGCAGGTAGAGAATCTGGCCAAGCGTATTTACAAGACCAGCAAACAGACTCTGGTGGACCAGCTGCTTCATCGCAGCCGTAAGGTGCCGATCAATGTAAATACCATTATTGCGCTGTTAAACGACAGCCAGTTTCATGACAGCCGCTTAAGTGCTATTTTTAAGGAACGTGACGTATACAATGATGGCCGTGAGGAAAGCCTTGGAGAGTCCTGGCATTACGAAATGAAGCAGCTGATCCGGCACAATGTATTCCAGATGTGCACCAAGGTAGATGGAAGCCGTATGAAAGACGGAAATCCAGCTTCCGCTTCCGAGATTTTCCAGCAGGCAGCAGACAGCATTTACAGCTGGATCGTAGGCAAATACGGCGTTTTGTTTAAAGGAATGCCCCAGAAGACCAGCACCTATCATGCGGATATTCTGGCCTATCATGTAGCTGTGAATTATGATCCTGCCAACCGCCGTCTGAATATGCACGTAAGGCATATGGATATGGAGGTGGGCGGCCGCATCTGGTATTCAGAGGCAGGACTTGAGGTTTCCCGCCAGGAGGAAGTAATTCTGAAGGTCTGCAACGGATATGCGCAGCCGGAGCGGGAGCATACCATTCAGGATCCGGGAGTTACATTTTTCAGCTATCCGGGATATTACAAGACAATTGTTGACAATATCGGAATTGTCAATGGAACCGAGTGCTCCAACAGACGCCGCATTATAAGAGAGGAAATGTTTGGAAATCTTCTTACGGCACTGAAAGATCCGGAACGGTTATTCCCTATAGTAGTGATCGTATCCAGAGAGACCCAGGACGGAATGATGGACGAGGACTGGCTTGGACAGTTCCGTGTGTCTGATTTTACAAGAACGGTATGGCGCTATTCCCATGTGTTTACCGCACATGAATCTGTGGGCAAGAAGTTCTTAAGGCTGGCAGGCATTGATCTTCGCCAGATTGATGACATTCCGCGGCTGTATATTTTCTGGCCAGGCGGGGATGTGGATGACTATGGCCCTGAGGATGTGACCAACTGCAGTTTTGGCCGTCACTTGGAAGCAAGAGGGGATGCGCGTACTTATGACATTGTCCGCGGCGGGCAGGCTTTTTATCACAAGATCGTTACGGATTTAAGAGAGTGGAATATTTCCGCGGATATGTGGGAAGGCTTTAAGCTGGAGACGGTGACAGAATTACCGAAGTAAAGAAATGCGCATATATGGAAAAATATTTTCCTATATGGTGATGACGCTGACAGGCAGTATGATCATTTAGAGATTAAATAAAAGATACCATCCGTAGTTTGCACCTGGTTAAAACAGGAAACAAATTATGGGTGGTATTTTATTATGAAAGTTCCAGAAGGTGTCCAAGAATAAGCCACGCCTGCATGATCGAAAGCCTGTGAGTAAGCATGGCAACCCGGATTACGGATGCGGTCGGCAGCTGTGAGGGCATCCCTAGAGTGTGCCCCCAAAATTATTTCCGCAATCTGCACGCCCTACTTTGCGGTATATTTTGCCCGAATTCAGTTGCCGTAGCCCGCTACGGCGCCCT
>CAVJRB010000351.1:0-2130 GCA_963651655.1 bacterium
ATATTATACACACCAGAACTTTTTGATTGCAAGACTTATTTGTCGACACATATCGGATGCCTTCGACACAGGCAGTTCATCCGGTTCCCGAATATGCCAATGCCCGGAGACAGCTCTCCGGGCGTTTATACATCATAAGCTTTTGGGATGGTTGTTTTCACATCCGCGGACTTTTCCTATCTCGTTCTGCGAACCTGAGAAGAAACTTTGTATTTGCTCTTCACCACGCCTTTAGGTTCTTTTACATAGGCACATATATAATATTGGTATTTCTTACCCTTTGTCACTTTGGTATCTGTCCAGGATGCAGTATTTCCTTTTTTGATGGTTACCGCCAGCTTATAGCTGCTATTTTCTACTTTCCGGTAAATGTAATAGCCATCGCAGTTTTTCTGCGCTTTCCACTTCAGCTGCAAACCTTTCGCAGCATTGGTTATGGAACTGATGGCCTGTCTCGTTGATGCAGATTTGTATTTTCCGCTGGACCTGTAACTGCTTGTCACCTTTTTGCCATTTACATTCCGGTAAGCTCTTACTGTGTATTCATACACCGTATTAGCGCTGATTTTTTTGTCCTTGTACGTAATTGTGGAAGACTTTGCAATAGTAGCAATTCTCGTCCATTTTCCAGAAGCAGTTTTTCGGTAAACCAGATAACCGGAAGCTCCTGAAATCTTTTTCCAGCTTATCGTATTTGAAAGATCAGAAGAAACCTTTACGGAAACAGCTGGTCTGGACAGCGCTGTTTTCACAGATACAGCGGAACTGTAGCCGGAATATTTAGCAGTCCCTGACACCACGCTGTAAGCCCGGATTCGATAGGTATAGGTAATTCCCGGGTTCACCTTTGTGTCCGTCCAGGAGCTGTCCTTCCAGGATACCGTCTTCACCCGCCTGTAGCTTCCGCCTTCTTCCTTTCGGTACACCTGATAGCCGGTAACACCGGAAACCTTTTCCCAGCTCATGGAAATCTGGTTATACGCCTTTGCTTTCGCCGCAAACGAAGCTGGTTTTTCTACTGTAACAGCACTGCCCAGAGTTCTGGTATGAGCCTTGATCCTTGCGCAGGCGCTGGGACTTGTTTTGGAAAAATCACTCCATCCATTGTTTTCATGATAGCAGAAGCTCTGGTTGGCTTTCAAATCTGCATCAAATTCTACCCAGTTATAGGAATTATTCGTTTCACACAAATATTCCACTGCACTGGAACCAATGTTAGTAACCACTATAGAATACAAAGTTCCGCTGATCAGATTTACTTCCGGAATCTGCACGGTAGAAATTCCCGCATGTTCCTGATAAAAAGTTACTGGCGTACTGTACGCAGGTGTTCCGCTTACCGGATTGCCCTGATCCTTCAGATTGGTGTAAATCTGAATACTGTAGGATCCGCCGTCTGTATAGGTGGAAAGAACCACCTCTCCCAGGGCTTCCCCTTTACCATTTCCGGCTTTTGCCTGAAAAACATTGGAAACAGAAGAAATGCCTCCGCTTCCGGATGGATAAAGCTTCAGCTTACTTAAAGCGCAGGAACCGTCATAGAAATAATTGTTCCTGTATTTGGGATTTGTAGTTGCATCTGCTGCTACAATGTTGTAATTGCATTTATTTTCATATGAAATGTAGAAGTAACCGTTATCGCCCCAGTTGTCTCCCCAGCTGTTCCGCACGATCCATGCACCATCTGAAGTCACATTGCAGTTGGCATTAAAATTCTCCTTTGAAAAATTATCATCCCAGCCAACCAGTGTTACCGCGTGGTTCACCCCTGCACTTCCCGGATAACTATACGCACTCATATGCGGATTATAATAACTGTCATACATTCCAAAGGACATGGAAACAGATCCATATTCCGAAATCAGATTTTTGATCTTCTCCACGGAATAAGAAGAAAATGCGGCATTTTCCAGATATGCGGACGTTTTGTACGCCATACCGGAAGATGGAACCGTATCGGAATCCAGTGTATGATCTGCATTTGTCTCATAAGGCACCTGGGATTCCAGAGCCATGCCGCTCCAGGAGCTAAGGAAAATAGCAGCCAGAGTCTGATTGCCTCCATCCCGGTATGAATGAAGAACACGATTCCTGTCATTTGGAGTGTTTCCAAGAGGATCATTCTGTCTG
>CAVJRB010000352.1:0-3101 GCA_963651655.1 bacterium
TCAAAATCCTGACGGTTCTTGAGATACATGGTCTGCAGGATCAGGCCTGCAAAAAAGGACTGAATTGCTGCCAGTGCCACAAATCCACAGACGATCAGAGTTGGGAAATTCGGTACCAGTCCCGTATCTGTGTATGTGATCCACACCGGAATGAAAAATCCAATGGCCAGCACCATAAGGATTGCTGCCACGGTTCCAAAGAACGCCAGTGGACGATAGGTCTGGAAAAGGCGCACGATGGTTCCGATTACTTTGATACCGTCTGAATAGGTATTCAGCTTGGACACACTTCCCTCCGGGCGGTCTCGGTAATCGATTACCACATTCTCCACAAACATGTTTTTGTCAATGGCATGAATGCTCATTTCTGTCTCAATCTCAAATCCCTTGGACAATACCGGGAATGTTTTTACGAACCGATAGCTGAACGCACGGTATCCGGTCATAATGTCCTTAATATCATTTTTGAAAAATGTATTGATTCCCCATCTTACAATGGAATTTCCAAAATTGTGAAATGGGCGCTTATTTTCCTCGAAATAGGTGGAGGAAAGGCGGTCTCCTACTACCATATCCACATTTCTCTCCAGCACTTTATCTGCCATCTCTCTTGCAGATTCTGCCGGATAAGTATCATCTCCGTCTACCATAAGATAGCACTCTGCATCTACTTCCTGGAACATTCTTCGTATTACATTGCCTTTTCCCTGGTAGTATTCATGGCGGACAACTGCACCGGCTTTCGCTGCGATTTCGGCAGTTCCGTCTGTAGAATTGTTGTCATACACATAGATCACTGCTTCCGGCAGTACTCTCTTAAAATCTGTCACTACTTTTTCGATTGTTTTCCCCTCGTTATAACAGGGAACCAATACTGCTATTTTATCCATAACTTCTCCTGTAATTTAATTATAATTTTCCGTTTTGGTATGCGGCGTTTTTCTTTTTAATTCTTAGTTATCTTACTATATCCGCTCCTGTTTCGCAAGCCGGAAATCCCCTTGCTTCTAAGATATCTTTATTTTTCCTTACAGGCAAAAAGGTCGGTCATCACTTGTACTTGCGTTTCAAATGATGACCGACCCGGGAGTTTGACAGTTAAATAAATGAAAAAACCTCTGTAGGCCGCATAAAGCCTACTCTTTTTTTGTCAACTTTTTTTGTTTTGCTGCATTGTACTTTATTGTACTATATGATATAATAAGGAATCGGAGGATTTTTATATGAGACTTCATACTTCAAAATCTAAAAATGCAGAATCTTTTTATGTGAGCAAAGGCTATGTAAATGATAAAGGTGTCAGCACTTCTGTCATTGTACGCAAACTTGGAACCCTTGCGGAACTTCTTCCTGAGCATGGACCAACCAGGGATGATGTAGTTGCCTGGTGTAAGGAGCAGTGCAGGATTGAGACACAGAAATACAAAGAAGAACAACAGGCTAAATCCGTGCAGATCACTTTCCACGCGGACAGACAGCTTGACTACGGCCAGCAAAAACTCTTCCGCGGAGGTTACCTTTTTCCTCAGTCTGTTTATTACGGGCTGCAGCTTGATAAAACGTGCCGGAAAATAAAATCCAGACATAAATACGAATACGACCTTAATGCCATACTTTCAGACCTTATCTATAATCGTATTCTTGATCCGAGAAGTAAGTCCTCTGCCTATCGGACAGCACAGGAGTTTCTAGAGGCTCCTACCTATCAGCTACATGATGTTTACCGTGCACTCAGTGTGCTGGCAGAGGAAAACGATTTTATCCAGTCCGAAGTATTCAAAAACAGCCATTTTTTTGGAAAGCGTAATTCAAACATCCTTTATTATGACTGCTCCAATTTTTATTTCGAAATCGAACAGGAAGATGGCTGCAAAAAATACGGAAAGAGCAAAGAGCACCGCCCGAATCCCATCGTGGAAATGGGACTTTTTATTGACGGGGATGGCATTCCTCTTGCTTTTTCCATTTTTCCCGGAAACCAGAATGAACAGACTTCCCTGAAACCCCTGGAGTCAAAAATACTGCAGCAGTTCGGCTGTGATAAATTCATCTATTGCAGCGATGCCGGCCTTGCATCCCAGGGCAACCGCAGCTTTAACCACATGGGAAAACGGGCATTCATTGTCACCCAGTCTATCAAAAAGCTCCGTGCCGAAGACAAAGAGCTCGCTTTAAATAAAAAAGGATTTCGGAAACTTTCTGATGGCAAACCCGTGCCGCCGAATTCTCTCAGCAGCGGAGACACGAATGAGCTTTATTACAAAGAGATCCCTTATATCAGTGGAAATATCGACCAGCGCCTGATCGTTACTTATTCTCCCAAATATGCAGCTTATCAGCAGATGATCCGGCAGGCGCAGGTTGACCGGGCAAAAGCTATGGTTGATAATGGCTCCTGCAAAAAGAACCGCCGGAACCCAAATGATCCTGCCAGATTTGTTGGAAAAGAAGCTTCAACCAAAGAAGGGGAAGCCGCAGATATCCACTATTATCTTGATGAAAAAAAGATCGGGGAAGAAGCCAGATATGATGGGCTTTACGCTGTATGCACAGACCTGCTGGATGACCCAGTGGAGGATATTTTAAAGGTAAGCGAAGGAAGATGGCAGATAGAAGAATGTTTCAGGATCATGAAAACAGACTTTTCCGCACGCCCCGTTTATGTTCAGAGAGAAGACCGTATCAAGGCACATTTCCTAATCTGTTTTCTTTCCCTTTTATGCTACCGCCTGTTAGAAAAACAGCTGGGGAACAGCTACACCTGCGAAGAAATCCTAGGTACCTTGAAGGATATGAATTTTGTAAAGATCGAAGGACAGGGATTTATTCCCACATATAAGAGAGAAAAGATCACGGATGCCCTTCATGATGTCTGTGGCTTTAGAACGGACTTTCAATTCATAACCAAAAGTCAGATGAAAAAAATTCAGAAGCAGAGCAAAAGAAGGTGACATTACCATAGAGCGTGACAACGCAAAAAATCGCTACAGCCCTTATAAATCAAGGGATTGCAGCGATTTTTTTCCTATTAACTGTCAAAGATGGGACTATATCCGCTCCTGTTTCGCAAGCCGGAAATCCCCTTGCTTCTAAGATATCTT
>CAVJRB010000353.1:0-2937 GCA_963651655.1 bacterium
GTATGTGTGCGCACCTCCAATCCGTAAGAAAGAGGACCAGGACTGCCTGTGGAAAGCTCTGGCAGAAGGTCAGATCCAGACGGTTGCAACTGACCAGTGCAGCTTTACCCTGGCACAAAAAGCAATGGGAAAAGAGGATTTTACTAAGATTCCAGGAGGACTTCCCGGGGTTCAGACAAGAGGAACTCTTCTGTATACTTACGGCGTGCGCACAGGCAGGATCACTGTGGAGAAAATGTGCCAGCTTCTCTGCGAAAATCCGGCAAAGCTGTACGGCGTGTATCCCAATAAGGGCGTGATCGCAGAAGGCAGCGATGCGGACATTGTAGTGTTTAACCCGGAGAAAGAGAACGTGATTTCCGCGAAAACACATGCATACAATACGGACAATAATCCATACGAAGGCTTTGAAATCCACGGGGATATTGATAAAGTATTCCTCCGCGGAAATCTGGCTGTAGAGGACGGAAAACTGGTGCAGGAAAAGCTTGGAACCTATATTAAGAGAGGACTGAGACAGCCGCTGGCGTAGTTTTGCCAGAGCGTAAAAAATTATTCCTGCAATTTGCAGACCCTACTTTGCAGTGTAAGAAAGTCTTTTGTGGGATATACGTTAGAAACTAAAAAATATGCGTCATTTGCGGCATAGCTTTTGCTGCTGCAAAGGGCGCATATTAAAGTTTGAACAATTTTGTCTGAGAATCTTTTATTGGTATGATGTATATAAAGTTCTAGCAGTAAAATGGCGTGGCATTGCTTTATTTTTCTATGTTTTTTGTAAGTTCCCGCCTTTTGGCATATCCAGTCAGGATCAGTGCCAGCGCCCCGTCACAGGTCATGTTGCAGGCTGCCGCAAATCCGTCATGGATGGCAAATACCGCAAACATCAGTGCCACTCCCGAATCCCCGAACTTCAGGATTCCCGTAAGGGTTCCCAGTGACACCATCACCGTTCCCCAGGGAAGTCCCGGAGTGCCGATGGAGCAGGTGGCAAGAAGCACGGAAAAAATCACCATGGTGCCAGGCGCCGGAACAGAACCGTAAAGGATTCTGGAGATCATCATAGCGAAAAATACCTCTGTAAGCATAGAACCGCAGTGATGGATCTGTGTAAAAAGAGGAAGTGCATCCCTGCTAAGATCCTGTTCCAGACATTCACACTTAGAAGCTGCCTCCAGGGAATATTTGCCTGTGGCTGCAGAAGAGCGGGTCATCAGTGCCATCTTACAGACCGGCAGGTATTCCCTCAGAACTTTCCAGGGCTTTTCCCCGGAATAAGAGCCTGCAAAATAATACAAGAGCAAAGTCCAGATGCCATACACCGGAATCACGATCACCAGCGTCAGAAGCAGAAGCGGCAGATACTTAATGAAATATCCCTGATAAGCGAGGGTGCACAGGGAAAGCCCGATATAAGCCATCAGGGAAAGGGTGATTCCCCGAAACTCATTGAGCAGCTCCTTGGTGCGCACCGCATTGGTCCAGCAGGCTCCGAATCCCAGCAGAATGGCAAGCACAAGTGCACTTAAAGCGGAAACCGGTGCCGGAATGGGAAGCTCAAACAGGGTGTCCGGCAAAAAGCGGAAGGACAGACTGTCTGTGGAAACCGGAAGCCTTGGAATGATCAGGTACCCAAGCACCGCCGAAAACGCAGCCGCTCCCAGCATGGAAATATAGGTAATGCGGATTCCAGGCCTGGTGGCAGGAGTGGGGTCCTTTTTTACGGAAATGATGGAGGATGCCATCAGCCCGATAATAATAAGAGGTGCCAGAAATGTAATCAGCTGGCTAAGTACATAACGTGTTGTAACAACCAGATTCAGTGCACCGGATGTAAATCCCATAGTGCGGGTGGCATTGAAAAACAGCCCCGCAAGCAGGCAGGGAATGCTTACCGCCAGAATCCGGACCGGAAAACTGGTCATAATTCTTTTTTTCTTCATTGTGAAAATTCCTCCCGATGTATTATAATATACGAAAAAGAAAGGTGCAATGAAATTTTGAAAATGAGGTGAAGTGTCGTGTATAATAAAATTTATGAAATTCTGGAAGAAAAAGGAAGGATCAAAACAGCAATTATCCTGGATGGCCCGGACATTGGGAAAAAGTGTATTGTGAGACAGCCCGGAAATCCAGATGCAGCAGCGCAGGAGGAAGAGAAGTGCCTGATTCCAGAGTGTGAGGAAGACAGAGAAATCTGGGAAAAATATCTCCCGCTGTTAAACGATGCCAGAGAAACAAAAGTCATAACTGCCGACGGCATCCGGATTTTTGTAGAAGACTACCGCAAAAATCCAAGGCTTGCTATTTTCGGCGGCGGTCACGTATCCCAGCCTACTGCCCATCTGGGAAAAATGCTGGGCTTTCATGTGACCATCATGGATGACAGAGAAGATTTTGTGACAAAAGAGCGCTTCCCGGAGGCAGACGAGCTGGTTTACGGGGATTTCAAGGACCTGGATCAGTACATTGTTCCCTATGAAAATGCCTATTACGTGATTCTGACAAGAGGCCATCTTGGGGATGCCGACTGCCTTCGCAGGCTTTTGAAGCGTCCTTATGAGTATCTGGGAATGATCGGCAGCAAAAATAAAGTGCGGATCACCCGGGAAAATCTTCTGAAGGAGGGTTATTCCCTGGAAGAACTTGACCAGGTTCACGCTCCCATCGGAATCCCTCTTGGCGGACAGCTTCCCGAGGAAATTGCAGTCAGCATTATGGCAGAGATCGTCAAGGTGAAAAATCAGCACTACAGCGCCTACTGCGATGAAAAAGTAGAGGCAGCAGTATTAGAAGGTCGCCATGGTGTAATGGTGACCATCGCCGAGAAATCCGGTTCCTCCCCAAGAGGAGTAGGAAGCAAAATGTTTGTGGAGCCATCCGGCCATATCGAAGGCAGCATCGGCGGCGGCAAGGTAGAATTCGAAGCCATCAACC
>CAVJRB010000353.1:3029-5490 GCA_963651655.1 bacterium
GGAAGTAAAAGAAAAAGAAGTGAAGCACTACGCCCTCACCGCCGACGGCAAAGACAGCCTTGGCATGATCTGCGGCGGCCAGGTAACGGTGGTATTCGAGCGGGTGTAAGCAGTTCCCTTCACTTAGGACTTGCATATTTTGTAATAATACTGTATATTAATTGTAACGATTCGCAGAAGAAGAGTCCGCAGTTGCCGACGTAAGGCAGCTGACTTTCATAAGAGAAGAATCAATCCAAAGCAGTGATGCTTTGTAAAGGAGGAATAATACTATGAGAAAAGCAGGTTTGGCTGCTCTGCTTCTTGGCGCAGCACTTTGCATCCCAGGATGCGGATTTGAGGAAGGTGCAGGAGCAACCGTTACTGTTATACAGGCTACCCCTACCCCGATTCCAACTCCTACCCCGGAGGCAACACCTACTCCAGAGGCAACTCCTACACCTGAGGTTGTAGTCGTACAGACTGCAAGCGGCGTGAACGTGACCAAACAGGATGGTACTTACGTTGCCAATGCAGATGTAAACCTTCGTGCAGATGCAAGCACAGATGCAGCTCTGGTTGCCAGCGTGGCAAACGGCACACAGCTTACCAGCACTGGTGTGTGCGACAATGGATGGGTTGAGGTTTCCTATGAGGGACAGACCGCATATGTATCCGGCGATTATGTAAGCGCAGTAGCTGCAGACGCAGGTGCAGCGGATGGAGCCGCAGATGCCGGTGCAGATCAGGCAGCTGACGCCTCCACAGAAGGCTGATGCTTTGAAGAAAACGAAATAAAAAAATGCCAGACGGGCAGGAATCACAGTGTTTGTGACTTGCTCATCTGGCATTTTTTATGAAAGCTTTGAATTTGCTTCTGATTCAACTGCATGAATATGCAGATTCATAACCTGAATGCAAATATGTTCTGTAGTTGCCGAAGATGTGAAGAAACTGATTTTCGGAAACTGGTTTACTCTGGATAAACCAGTCTGTCCGGCTTAATATCGTAAAGCACTTCATCCAGAAACTTCTTTGCAAGATATTTTGCCATGCCAAGGTTCATGTCCAGGTAGTTTCCGCAGTCCTTTGCAGACGCTCCAGGCACCTCGCCCTCGAAATCCCGGATAAACTCAAAAGTCTCGATCATAAGCGGCACAATGTCCTTAGATTCATAATCCCCGTTCAGCAGAAGATAATTTCCCGTACGACAGCCCATAGGTCCCCAGTAGATCATCTTAGGGCCGAATTCCTTGTGGTTGCGAAGAAAAGTAGCTGCAAGATGCTCAATGGTGTGAAGCTCTGCAGTATTCATCACAGGCTCCTCATTGGGGGAAGTCATGCGGATGTCAAAGGTGGTAATCACGCTGTTTCCAACCGGATCCTTGCGGGAAACATACACTCCCGGCTGAAGCTTGATGTGGTCTATTGTAAAACTGGTAATCTTTTCCATAAAAAAGGTCCTCGCTTTCTGTAAAGTATAAAATTCTCCCTTGATTTTAGCAGACTCTGGAAAAAGTGGCAAGACAGGAATCCTGGAAAGAAAAATTTCCTGGATTTTCACTTGACAATAAAGCCTATTCATCATATCATCTTTGTTAAAAAAGCAGGCTGTCTTTTGCTGGAACCAATAGGTGATCGACGCAAAAGAGGGCCTTTTTTACGGAAAAAAGCGAGAAAGGGTTGGGAAAACGACAGATGAAAAACTGGGAAAACGTAAGACTGGTCAGGGAATTTTCTGATCAGGGTGTGGACTGCTACAAGCTGGCAGGCGGAGACTATGTGAACGAATACTATGTGGTATCAGAGGCGGAGACAAGAAAGCTGATGAACACACCGGAGGTTGTAGGCTATGAGGTTTACCACTGCCTGATCCCTGCTACCTCACAGATGCTTTACTATTTCAAGGAGCAGAAGAAGGTGACAACAGCCAACATCCTGTCCATTCTTCGCGGCGCCCTGAATTATCCTCTTGAGGAGAGCTGCTATCGCGAGCATATCCGCGTCCACGACATCAGCTTTTTGTCCAGCGAGCGTGTGTTCCAGGAGGACGAGATCGCAGGATTGGAGATCAAGTACAGCAAGCTTACTATGGTGCCGGACAGCACCCTTATGATCGGCGATATCATTGCTTCCGGCGAAACCCTGATCCACTGCCTGCGCTATGTAACTGATTTCTACCGGGCACATGGAGCCAAGCTTCGGAACATCATCATCTTCACCATTGGCGGCACCAAGGGGATTGAGATCCTGGAGAAGCTTACCAGCGAGATCCGCGAGTACTGGCCGGACTTCGAAGGCTTTATCACCGTTTACTATGAGGGAATCTTCAGCACCTATCAGGACAAGGGCGTATCCGGAATCAATCTTCCGGATGTGGATTTCTACTGGAAAGACGGTATTGTCGCACCAGAGTTTCGAAGAGAAACCCTTTACATGCGGGATCCTCTGTTTGAGAAATGCATTATCTATGATGGCGGGG
>CAVJRB010000353.1:5500-6016 GCA_963651655.1 bacterium
AGGTTCTGGACTTCTGGAAGGGCATGTTAGAGCGCTGCGATGTGATCGACATGAACGCTCTGATCGAGGAAAAATTAGGCTATGCTCTGCCGATCAATTACGAGGACTGGCTGGCCTGCAACCACTTCCAGGAGATCGAGTCCGCCCAGACCAAATGGCTGTATGAGATGGAAATGCGCTTCGCAGACTGCCTGAAACAGGTAACCCTGAAAGAGATTGCCCAGCAGAGAATCGAAGAATTCACAACTGCGCTGCGCAAATACATTTTATGATGATGCAACTACAGGAGAAAGAAAATGAGTAAAAACAAAAAAACAAAAGACGTTGACTTTGCGTCAAAGGCAGTTCCGGCAGACAGCCGCAAAGGCCTGGTTACTATGTTCATGATCATGCTGGGATTTACCTTCTTTTCCGCAAGCATGTGGGTTGGCCAGCAGCTGGCAGAAGGACTTGATTTCTGGGGCTTTGTGAAATCCCTGATTCTTGGCGGCGTGATCCTTGGGGCTTACACCGGAC
>CAVJRB010000354.1:0-7352 GCA_963651655.1 bacterium
CATCGTAGGCGTGATGTCAGGATTCTTATCCAACACAGGTACAGCAGCAGTGCTGATCCCCGTAGTCTGTGGAATCGCCGATGAATCCGGCTATTCAAGAAGCCGCCTTCTGATGCCGCTGGTATTTGCAGCAGCACTTGGCGGAAATCTTTCCATCATCGGCGCACCAGGAAACCTGATGGGAGTCAATGCACTCCAGGAAATGGGACTTTCCACAAGCTTCTTCATGTATGCACCAGTTGGAATTCCGATGCTGATCGTTGGAATCCTCTACTTCATTTTCATCGGATACAAGTTCCTTCCGGATGGAAAAGGCGTCGCAGGGGCAGCAGTGGAAGAACAGAAAGATTTCAGTGATGTTCCAAAATGGAAACAGATCGTTTCATTAGTAGTTCTGGTTCTTGTAATCCTTGCAATGATCTTCGAGGAAGTGATCGGAATCAGCATTCAGCTTTCCGCATGCATCGGTGCAATTGTTCTGGTAGTGACAGGAGTTCTTTCTGAAAAAGAAGCGCTGGCTTCCATCGACCTGAAGGTTGTACTTCTTTTCGGCGGATCACTGACACTGGCAAAAGCACTGGACACAACTGGCGCAGGAGAATTGATTGCAGACAAGATCGTAGGACTTCTTGGCGCAGACCCGAATCCGATCGTACTTCTTCTGGTAATCTTCATTGTAACCTGTGCGCTGACAAACTTTATGTCAAACACAGCGACTACCGCATTGATGATTCCAATTGCAGTCTCCCTTGCAAACAACCTTGGAGCAGATCCAAGAGCAGTGGTTATCGCGACTGTAATCGCAGGCTCCTGTGCATATGCAACACCGATTGGAATGCCTGCAAACACCATGGTAGTAGGACTTGGAGGATATAAATTCAAGGATTACGTGAAATCAGGCTTGCCGCTGATTCTGGTATCCTTTGTGATCTGTATGATCTTACTGCCGATCCTTTTCCCATTCTATCCGTGAGAAGTGGGAAAGTAAACGACACAAGTTGGAAAATGTTCGCCTGACTTAAAGGGGCGGAAAACAGAACTGGAAATAAAGCAGGAACCATACTGCTTTAGATAAATAATAACCAAAAATAAAATGCCAAACACAGGGGAATGATCCTTGCCAGATCTTCCCCACTTAACCTAAACTATCAACCATTTAATAATCAGGAGGTAAATCATGACTAAGGAAAATGGAGTTAAAGTATTAACAGACATGGTAGCAGATTTTGTTGCCCATATTGGAAAAAAATTACCGGATGACGTAGTAGCAAAGCTGGAAGAGCTTGGTTCCCAGGAAAGCGCAGCACTTCCAAAGGTACTTTATGAGACAATGACCAAGAACCAGGGTCTGGCTGTAGAGCTGAACCGTCCGAGCTGCCAGGATACAGGAGTTCTTCAGTTCTGGCTGAAATGCGGAACAAACTTCCCTTACATCAATGAACTGGAAGCACTTCTCAAAGAAGCAGTTGTACAGGCTACTTTCGCAGCGCCTTTAAGACACAACTCAGTAGAGACCTTCGATGAGTACAACACAAAGAGAAACGTTGGAAAAGGAACTCCGACTGTATGGTGGGATATCGTTCCGAACAGTGACAAATGTGAGATTTACGCATACATGGCAGGCGGCGGATGTACGCTTCCGGGAAAAGCAATGGTACTTATGCCAGGCGCAGGCTATGAGGGCGTTACCGATTTCGTTCTTGACCAGATGACAACATATGGACTGAATGCTTGTCCTCCGCTTCTTGTTGGCGTAGGTGTAGGAACCTCTGTAGAGACCGCAGCTCTTAACTCCAAGAAAGCCCTGATGCGTCCGATCGGTTCTCACAATGACAACGCAAACGCAGCAAAAATGGAGAAGCTTCTGGAAGACGGAATCAACGCGATTGGCCTTGGACCGCAGGGAATGGGCGGAAAATATTCTGTAATGGGAGTAAACATTGAGAACACAGCCCGTCATCCATCCACAATCGGTGTTGCAGTAAACGTAGGCTGCTGGTCACACCGCCGCGGTCACCTTATTGTAAATTCTGACCTTACAGTAACCTGTGATACACATTCCACATGGAAATTCAACGCATAATCGGAGGGAAAAATCATGATCGAAATCAGAGGAGATAAAAAAGTTCTTATTACACCAATCAGTGCAGAAGACCTGGCTGATATCAAAATCGGCGATATTGTTTGGCTGGACGGAGATCTGATGACCTGCCGTGACGTAGCTCACCGCCGTCTGGTTGAGTATGGAAGAGAGCTTCCATATGACATCAAAGACAAAGCAATTTTCCATGCTGGTCCTATTGTCCGCAAGATTGAGGGAACAGAGGATGATTACGAAATGGTTTCTGTTGGACCGACAACCTCCATGCGTATGGAGAAATTCGAGTATGAATTTACCAAATTAACAGGCGTAAGAGTGATCGTAGGAAAAGGCGGAATGGGCCCGAACACAGAGCGCGCATGTAAGGAATTTGGTGCAATCCACTGCGTATTCCCGGCTGGCTGTGCAGTAGTAGCTGCAACAGAGGTTGAGAAGATTGTAGAGCATCACTGGGATGAGCTTGGAATGCCGGAGACTTTATGGTGCAACAAGGTAAAAGAATTTGGTCCGTTGATCGTATCCATTGATGCACAGGGACGCAACCTGTTCGAAGAGAACAAGGTAATTTTCAACGAGAGAAAAGAAGCTGCAAAGCAGGCTATCTATCCGGAAGTTAAATTTATCAAGTAAAAAGCTTACACAAAATAAAGGAGGAAAAAGGCAATGCCAATGACAGCCCCGGGAAAGTTTGACAGTAATGGAGCATGGGACGGATTTCGCGGAGAAATCTGGCAGGAAGAAATCAATGTCCGTGACTTTATCCAGAAAAACTACACACCATATGATGGTGACGAGTCATTTCTGACAGGTCCTACATCCAGAACAGAAAAGTTATGGAACCATGTTCAGAAGCTTCAGAAGGAAGAGCGCGAGAAAGGCGGCGTGCTGGAATGTGAAACAGAAGTGGTTTCCGGACTTACCGCATATGGTCCTGGCTATATCAGTGAGGATATGAAGGATCTGGAACAGATCGTAGGTCTTCAGACAGACAAGCCGCTGAAACGTGCATTTATGCCTTACGGTGGAATCCGTATGGCAGTGCAGGCAGCAGAAACCTATGGATATGAGATCAATCCGGAACTGAAGAAAATCTTTACTACTTATGTAACGACTCACAATGACGCCGTTTTTGGTGCCTATACTCCTGAAATGCGTCTGGCAAGAAAAACACATGTTGTTACCGGACTTCCGGATACTTACGGACGCGGCCGTATTGTTGGCGATTACCGCCGTGTGGCTCTTTATGGAATTGACCGTCTGATCGAGGCAAAGAAAGTGGCTCATTACCGCGCAGGCTGCGGAAACATGTATGATGATGTAATCCGTATGCGTGAGGAGATCAGCCAGCAGCTGAAAGCACTTAACGGAATGAAGGAAATGGCAAAGGTTTACGGTTATGATATTTCCAAACCTGCAAGAAACGCAAAGGAAGCTGTTCAGTGGCTGTACTTTGGATATCTGGCAGCAGTAAAGACACAGAACGGTGCGGCAATGTCTGTTGGACGTATTTCCACATTCCTGGATATTTATATTCAGCGTGACCTGCAGAACGGAACTCTTACAGAGGCCGAGGCGCAGGAACTGATCGACCATATGACCATGAAGTTCAGACTGGTAAAATTTGCCCGTATTCCGGAATACAATCAGCTGTTCTCCGGAGACCCGACCTGGGTAACTCTGGAGGTAGGCGGAACAAGTCTGGACGGCAGACATATGGTTACAAAGACAGACTACCGTTTCCTGCATACACTGGAAAATATGGGACCAAGCCCGGAGCCGAACCTTACCGTGCTTTACAGCCCAAATCTTCCGACACCATTCAAGAAATATGCAGCTAAGATTTCCATCGACACCAGCTCCATTCAGTATGAGAATGACGAGGTTATGAAACCGGAGTGGGGAGATGATTATTCCATCTGCTGCTGCGTTTCCGCAACAAAGACAGGAAAAGAGATCCAGCTGTTTGGTGCCCGCGCAAACCTTGCAAAAACTCTGCTTTATGCATTTAACGGCGGTTTTGACGAAAAGCACAGAATCCAGTGCGGCCCGGCTATGCAGCGTATTACTTCTGAATATGCAGATTATGATGAGGTGATTGAGAAGTTTGACTGGTGGATGGACTGGCTGGCAGACATCTATGTAAATGTGCTGAACCTGATCCATTACATGCATGATAAATACTATTATGAGGCTGCTGAGATGGCTCTCATTAATAATGACTGTGAGCGTTCTTTCGCAACAGGAATTGCAGGATTTTCACATGTTGTAGATTCCCTTAGTGCAATTAAGTATGCAAAAGTAAAGATTATCCGTGATGAAGAGGGCATTACCAAGGATTTCGAAATCGAAGGTGACTTCCCACGCTATGGAAATGATGATCCTCGTGCAGATGAGATCGCAACCTGGCTGCTTAGAACTTTCTTTGATAAGATCCGCCGCCGTCACACATACCGCGATTCCAAACCAAGTACTTCGATCCTTACGATTACTTCCAACGTAGTTTATGGAGAAGCGACAGGTGCTACACCGGATGGTCGTAAGGCGTATACTTCCTTTGCTCCAGGTGCTTCACCATCCTACGGGGCAGAGCAGAATGGCCTTCTGGCTTCCTTAAACTCCGTTGCCAAGATTCCGTATCACTGGGCGCTGGATGGAATTTCCAATACCCAGACCATTAATCCGGATGCACTTGGACATGAGGATGAGGAGCGCAAGAATAACCTGGTTCAGATCCTGGACGGATATTTTGCACAGGATGCCCATCACCTGAATGTAAACGTATTTGGCACAGAGAAACTGATCGATGCAATGGAACATCCGGAAAAAGAGGAGTATCAGAATTTTACCATCCGTGTTTCCGGTTATGCTGTGAAGTTTATTTCCTTAACAAAGAAACAGCAGCTTGATGTTATTGCACGTACCTGCCATAAGACACTGTAGGAATCAGGCTGGGGTCCCAAACCCCAGCTGATAACGGCATAGTCAGGAGTGCTGCGAATGGGACCACAGGAAATGCTGGACAGAGCTGAAGTGAAAAATAAGTGGCAGCTTACGCCGCTGAAAAACTTCAAATCGCCCCGTCTGACAGAACGTATGTGGCGTACAGCTCTGGTAGTGTTGATTACTTCTGTTATTTATGAATATCCTTTGGGAGGGCGAAATCCCTGTTTTGCACTGATCGGTGCAGTGTACGGGGTGGGAAGCCAGTTTGAGGAGGGCTTCCACAATGGAATTAACCGGGTGATCGGAACTCTTGTAGGCGGTCTTCTGGTAATTCCCTTTCATAGGCTGTATACCAGTCAACCTTTTGGAATACCTGACTGGATATGGCTTGTAACAGGGCTTTGTCTTGTACTCTGGTGCAATTTTGCACTGGGTGCAGATTCTGCAATTCAGCCTGGAATCGTCATTTATTTCGTTGTTATGTTTACAGTCGGAAAAGAAAGGGTTTTTCTATACACAATCGCAAGAATCCTTGATACGGGATTTGGTGTAGCCATTACACTTCTTCTGTATGTGCTGTATCCTTCCAAGCATGACAAGGAAAACGGAGTCTCCTTACGGACATTCCGGGCTGAAATAAAAGACTCATTTCAGTCTTATATAAGCAAGAACCGTACCATGAGGGAAAAAGAACGTGAAAACTTTGGTACGGATGATGATAAAAATTTCTCCGCTATCGTTTCAAAAATAAAAGATAAACACCTCTAACGTATTGATTAAATGGTAAGATGAAAGAGGAAAGCAGTCGGCAGGCCACAACCCCATACAGGGCCTGGCGGCTGTTTTTTGTGTCTCGTAGAAGCGGCTTTCTTGTATAAGGGTATGTACGAAATTCGGATAAGGTGATATAGTAAGAAAAAGTATGTTTGCGAAAAAATTATGATGAATTTATCAGGGCGTGAAAAACACAAAGGGGGAACAGCATGGATATTTTAGTTGTGATCGATATGCAGAATGATTTTATAGACGGGGCGCTTGGCACGCCAGAGGCGGAAGCAATTGTGCCCAATGTGGTAGACAGAGTGAAGAATTTCAATGGACTTGTTCTGGCTACAAGGGATACACATGGCGGAGATTACCTGCAGACCCAGGAGGGCAGAAAGCTCCCGGTGGAGCATTGCATCCGGGGAACTTATGGCTGGGAAATCCGCGAGGAGATCGCGGAACTTCTGGAGTCCGGTCCCATTGACAAGCCTACTTTCGGCAGTGAAACTCTTGGAAAAGTTCTGAAGGAGTTCAATAAATCAGAAGCCATTGACAGCATTACACTGGTAGGACTTTGCACCGACATCTGCGTCATCTCCAATGCCATGCTGCTCAAAGCATTTCTTCCAGAGGTGCCGATCATTGTAGATTCCCTCTGCTGCGCCGGCGTAACCCCGGAAAGCCACGAGAGAGCACTGGAAGCCATGAAGGCCTGCCAGATTGAGGTAATTTAGCAGATTCTGCCAATTTCGTTGACAAATGCAAAATATTATATTAAACTCAGTTTGCATGATTTTAGTATAAAAAATTAATAAAGAAACCATTTTGGTGCCTGCCACGTTTTTGTAAAACGCGGCGGGATAAACGGGAAACAGGTGAGAATCCTGTGCTATGCCGTAGCTGTAACAGCCGAGTTTGCTTTTATATCCACTGAGGAATCGGGAAGGGAAAGCAGTATGATGACGCTGAAGCCAGAATACCGGCCGGAATGAAGAACTTTTGCTGCGAGTCACAGTATAGAGGTTGCGTGTAATAGAAATATTATGCCGTTAAGCCGCTGTGTCTTCAGCGGCTTTTATTATTGGAAAAAACAGAGAGGACAAAGGTAAATGGCTGAATTACTGAAGGATATTCAGACATACTGGGACATGAGAGCCGGCGGTTTTTCTGATGCCAGTATGGAGGAACGGCAGACAGAGCCTGGAAAGAGGTGGGAAAATATTTTCCATAATTCTCTGAATGCTGGCTGTACGGTTCTGGATGACGGCTGCGGAGCCGGATTTTTTACCACACTGCTTGCTGGTATGGGCTTTCAGGTCACTGCTGTGGATTACAGCCCCAGGATGCTGGAAGAGGTAAGCAAAAATCTGGAAGCAGAAGGACTGAAGGCGGATCTTAAGCAGATGGATGTACAGAATCTGGAATTTCCGGACAACAGCTTCGATGCAGTGGTGTCAAGAAATGTATTCTGGAATCTGGAGCATGCGGATAAAGCTTATGAAGAAGTAAGCCGGGTTCTGAAAAAAGGCGGCATTCTGATTCT
>CAVJRB010000354.1:7377-24659 GCA_963651655.1 bacterium
CCGCCATTATTTCAGCGAGAAATACGAAAAAATGTACCAGGATTTTCAGAAGCTGCACGGTGATGAAGAGGATCAGGGCTGTCACGCACGCCATAACAAAGAAAATGTGGATTTTCAGATTATGGACGAAATTGCGAAAAAACTGCCAATGAGCCAGGTTGACCGCCCATCATGGGACTTTAATAAGCTTGTGGAACTTGGATTTCGAAAAATACAGGTAGAAGTTTCCGGCAGTCCGCTGCCAATGAGCTTCTGCATTGTAGCACAGAAAGGCTGAAAAAGTGAAAAAAGAAATTTGTAAGCGACTGATTTCACTTGTAATTATTTTGTTTGGACTTTCCATTATGACCTTCGGACTTACGTACATTCTGCCTTCCAATCCGGCAGAGCAGCTGGCAGAGTCTATGGGCGCTGGTCATGACAGAGAGGTAATTGCAAAGATTGAAGAGAAATATGGATTAAACAAATCCTTCGGCGAACAGTATATAAACTGGCTGAAGGGAGCTTTACACGGCGATTTCGGAATGTCGGTAAAGTATGCGCAGCCCGTTTCCCAGGTGCTTGGAAGAAAGCTTCCCAATACTATTAAGCTGGCAGTTGCGTCCTTTATTCTGATGATTCTGATTTCCTTTCCGCTGGGAATTTTATCAGCAGTGTATAAGGATAAGGCAGCAGATTATATTATCCGGTTCATGTCTTTCCTTGGAATTTCACTGCCAAGCTTCTGGGTCGGTATGATGCTGATCTATCTGCTGGCAGTCAATCTGCACTGGCTTCCGGTCGGCGGATCAGATTCCTTCAAAAGCCTGATCATGCCTGCCATCACCTTATCGTTAAGTATGAGCGCATATTATATAAGGCGAATCCGGGCGGTAATGGTAGAGCAGATGAACGAAGAATACATCAATGGCTGTCAGGCCAGAGGCGTGGGAAGATTCCGCACCATCTTTTTCCATGTGCTTCCCAACTCCCTGCTTACAGTAGTCACCATGCTGGGAATGTCCTTCGGCGGCCTGCTTGGAGGAACCATGATCGTGGAAACGGTTTTCAGCTGGAATGGAATTGGAAGTGCGGCTGTGGCCGCCATTGCCGGAAGAGATTATCAGCTGATCCAGGGATACGTTATGTGGATGGGATGTATTTACGTTCTGGTAAATCTTCTGGTAGACATTTCATATCAGTGGCTTGATCCAAGAATCAGGAGAGGAGCCGTACAGCATGAAGAGTAAGAAAAAATTATGGATCCGTTTTGGAATCTCGGCAGCATTTGCAGTGATTTTCCTATTGTTTGCGTTGTTTGCCGGGAAATTTGCTCCATACGATCCTCTTGAAACACATTATACTGATTTATTGAAAGCACCTTGCAAACAGTACCTTCTGGGAACAGACCAGATGGGAAGAGATATTTTTTCCAGAATTCTCTATGGAGGAAAAACTTCTCTTCTAATTGCGTTTGCAGTAACTGCGATTATTTCCGTTGTGGGAATTCTGGTGGGAACAGCAGCCGGTTTCTGGGGCGGCGTGTTTGACGCAGTGTTGATGCGTCTTTCCGATATGCTCATGGCTTTTCCAGGATCCATCTTCACCATTGCACTGGTAAGCTTCCTGGGAACAGGACTTCCCAATCTGATCCTTGCAATGACCCTCACTGGATGGACTTATTACGCGAGAATTAGCCGTTCCCTGGTTCTTTCCATAAAGAACAATACCTACATAGAACAGGCCAGACTGGGCGGAGCCAATAACTTCCGTATCATGACAGGATATATTATCCCAAATGTAATGCCTTCCCTTCTGGTAAATATTACCCAGGACATTGGAAGCAAGCTTCTGACGATTGCGGGACTTTCCCTGTTAGGACTTGGCTCCCAGCCGCCTACACCGGAATGGGGCTACATGCTTTCAGAAGGAAAAGATTATATGTATTCAGCACCCTGGATGCTTATGGCACCGGGAATTGTAATTTTGATAAATGTTATCATATTCAACTTATTGGGAGACTGTATTCAGGATCTGATGAATCCCAAGGGAAAAAAATAATGATGTTTACTTTCCGCCCCAGAGGTTGGAAGGATGAACATAGATAAAGTAAACTTGCACATAACAACAGGAGGAGAAAAAACAAAATGAAAAAACGGTTAATGTCTTTATTATTTGCAGGAGTTATGGCTTGCAGCGTAATTGGAAGCGGTGTTACAACATTTGCTGCGGACAACGACAGCCACATCAATCTGGCACTTTTCACTTACATTGAAGGTATGGATCCGGCAACTGACTGGTGCGGATGGAATCTTACCCGCTGCGGTGTTGGTGAGACACTTGTAACTGTAAACGAGAACATGGAGATCGTTGGACAGTTAGCAGATGAGTGGGAGCAGACAGATGACACAACCTATCGTTTCCATATTCGCCAGGGCGTAAAATTCAGCAATGGTACAGAATTAACACCTGAAATCGTAAAGGATTCCATTCAGAGATCTATCGACAACAACTCCCGTGGCGGAGACCTTAAGATCGCAAGCATCGATGTTGACGGAGAATATGTAGTATTTACAACTGACGGAGAGTACAGCGCATTTGTAGCACAGCTTACAGAGCCTATGACTGTTATCGTTGACACCACTGCTGACACCAGCAACTATGACACAATGCCGATCTGCACAGGTCCGTACGCAGTATCTGAGTATGTATCTGAGGAGAAAATCGAGCTTGTTGCAAACGAGAACTACTGGGACGGAGCACCGGAGATCAAGAGCATCACTGTAAAGAATATCGGAAGCGATACAAAGGCAGATGCAATGCTTTCCGGAGATATCGATCTTGCACAGGGACCGGATGCTACTTCCCTCAGCCGTGTTGAGAACAATGACGATATCAATATTGTAAAAGTAACCGGTACCAGAGAGAACGACTTCGAGTTAAACTGCCGTGAGGGCAATCCTCTTTCCGATAAGAACCTTCGTCTTGCATTATCCTATGCAGTAGACCGTGACGTTGTTGCCCAGGTTGCAGGAAACGGATATTCTTCTCCAATCGGAACTGCATTCCCACCGTCTGTTGGATATGATTCTGACAAAGTAAATGGACAGACCTATGACCTTGATAAAGCAAAAGAGTGCCTTGAGGCGGCTGGATACAGTGATACAGACGGAGATGGAATCGTAGATAAGGATGGAGAGAATCTTTCCCTTACAATTTCTATTTCTAACGGATCCTCCACTGCAGTTAGCGAGACTCTGCAGGATATGTGGAAACAGATCGGTGTAGACGTTCAGATCGAGATGCTTGAGAATGTAAGCGACAAGCGTGAAGCTGGCGACTTCGATATGCTGGTATCCCCGAACTGGCAGACTGTAAACGCTGGTGACGGACAGAAGTATCTGATGAACCGCTGGTCTGATGGCGGAAGCGACAACTACAGCGGATATCACAGCGATGAGTTCCAGGCAGTTCTGGACAAGCTGGATGCTGCATTTACCCAGGAAGACCGTGTAAGCGCATTCGTAGAAGCACAGCAGGTTCTTGCTGATGACGCTCCGGCAATCTGGATGTATGCAAATGAGAACGTAACACTGGTAAACAGCAAGATCGAGAACGTAACTGTATTCCCAATTGACTATTACCTTGTAACAAATAAGTGGACACTTGCTGAATAATTATGGATATTCTGAACATTGAGAACTGTACGATCAGCTACCAGGGGCAAAAGGCCGCTGTGGACGATGTTTCTCTTTCCGTCGGAGAGAAGGAAATCGTCAGCATTGTAGGTGAAAGCGGCAGCGGAAAAACAACTTTAATTCGTGCGATTCTGGGAATTCTGCCTCCGGGAGGCAAGGTAACAGACGGAAAGATTTTATTTCAGGGAAAAAACATTCTGGAATTGGATGAACGCTCCCTGCAGAAAATCCGTGGAACGGAAATTGCAATGATTTTCCAGGATGTTGGAGCTTCCCTGGATCCTATCCGTATCGTGGATTCTCAGTATCGGGAGTCAATTCTGGTTCATCGCAAAATGCCGAAGGAGGAATGCCGCGGACTGGAGAAAAAGATGCTGACAAAGATGCATCTGACAGATCCGGAACGTGTGCTTGGCTCTTATCCCTTTGAGCTTTCCGGCGGAATGAAGCAGCGTGTGGGAATTGCCATGTCAATGACTGCAAGACCCAGGCTGCTGCTTGCAGATGAGCCAACTTCCGCCCTGGATGTAACGATCCAGGCAGAGGTTGTAAGAGAGATGAAAAAGCTTCGTGAGCAGTATCAGGCGGCAATCATTCTTGTAACCCATAACATGGGAGTTGCTTCCTACATTTCAGATAAGATTGGAGTTATGTGTCAGGGAAAACTGGTGGAGTTCGGAGCACGGGATGATGTGATTTTCCATCCGAAGCATGAATACACCAGAAGTCTTCTGGCAGCAGTGCCAAGGCTGGAGGGAAAACGATTTGCAAAGTAATGAGATTCTTCTGGAAGTGATGGATCTGAACAAAACATTTCCAGTAAAAAAAGAAAAATTGTATGCAGTAAATCATGTTAGTTTTTCCCTTCAGAAGGGCGAGTGTCTAGGAATTGTAGGAGAGAGCGGCTGCGGGAAAAGCACACTGGCCAGAATGATCGCTGGAATCACGCCAACCTCTGGCGGAAAGGTTTTGCTGGAGGGAAAGGATTACATCGGACTGAAAGGCGGCGAGAAAAGACGGTTTCGCCGCAATATCCAGATGGTATTCCAGGATCCTCTAAGTTCATTTAGTCCAAGAATGAAAGTGGGAACCTATCTTATGGAAGCCAGACGGAACTTCGATGGGATCAGTAAGGCAGAAGGTCTGAAGGAAGCGGGCAGGCTGCTTCAGGAAGTTGGACTTCCAGAAGAATTTGTCAGCCGCTATCCCCATGAGCTTTCCGGCGGTCAGCTGCAGAGAGTAGCAATTGCCCGTGCCATTTCCATTCAGCCCAGGCTTCTGATCTGTGATGAGGCAACAGGGGCGCTGGACGTATCCATACAGAATCAGATTGCGCAGCTGCTGGTAAAGCTTGTAGAGGAAAAGAATATTGGCTGTCTGTTTATCGGTCATGATCTGGCTCTTGTAAGAAGCGTTAGCCAGCGGATCGCAGTGATGTATCTGGGTAAGATTGTAGAGATTCTGGAAAGCGAAACTCTTGGTGAGAAAGCGATTCATCCGTATACCAAAATGCTGCTGGGCTCTATCTTTGATGTGTACTGTGATCAGAATGAAGAGATTGCAGCGCCAAAGGGAGAACCTCCCAGCCCGCTGAAAATCCGAAAGGGCTGTGCCTTTGCAGAGCGATGCAGTTGGTGTTCAGAGAGGTGTAAGGAAAACGTGCCGCCTCTGCAGGAAGTAGAACCGGGACATAAGGTGGCCTGTTTTCAGTTCACAGAATAAAAGGTAAATATTTTTATCAGGTGTTTTTAGAAAAGGTTGTTCGAATGTGTATCGAACAACCTTTTTTCATGGGGCGAGGGTGCATGCTTTTATTGGGACGCGATAAAGTTTTTTTTAACAGGTTCCAAAGCGTGTTTCTTAAAGCCATGACCTTAATAGCTTAGTGCCATTTAGAACCTGTTCAAGGAGGTACAGAGCACCCTGGCAGCCAACGTATGTTTTGGGAATTACGTGAATGTATCCAGAGCCGGGATTGGCTGTTTCGATTCCGAAAATGTTATTGCTGTAGGTATTTAATTCCACAATGGTGTTTGCGCCGGCAAGGAGAAGGACGTTATTCACTTTGGTGATATCCTGTTCCAGGGCATCTTCACAGTGAAGCTCCCGAAGCTTTTCACGGATCAGGTTCTCTGTATGGCATTGGGTGTAAAGAGGATGGATCGCCTTTGGTTTGATGCCAAGATAACCGGAAAGGAAATCTACATACCCACAGAGGACAGAAGGTTCTCCCTCTGCTGCATAACGAAGATCTTTGGGGAAACCGCTGCTTCCCATGCAATGGGCAATGTAGTAGAAAGCCCGGGCGCGGTTTTCTTCAATGTCATCTAATGCGGCGGTGCAGTCTGTGCCCAGCAGTTCTGAAATTTCCCGGACAAATTTCTCTGTAAGATCAAAGCCGATGGGCATGCCGCCTGTTTCGTGAACCGATGCACTAAAATGAGTGCGAAGGTACTCGGCTGTTTTTTTGCACCGTTCCGGACAGAGAATGATATTAGCATCTGCTTCGCCAATGGTACGAAAATCGGAGACCGGGCAGTTGATGCCAACTGCGGTATGAACTTCAATGCCGCACAGCTTTAACAGTTTGGTGATTTCCTTAAGGCCGCCTTCCGGAAACTTCTCATGGGAATCGAAGCCGAAAAGATTCACACGGGGAGTGGCGGTATCTTTTTTCCCAGATGAAGTCCTGTCGCATAAAAGATCCATCAGGCGAACGGTGGTCTCATCATACCCAATCATGGAATTTTCTGAAAAGGCAGGAGATTCAATGAAAAGGTGGGGAATCTGAAATTCACTGCTGATCTCATCAAGCTCTGGTTCCAGGGCTTCTCCCAGAAGAGAAGTGCCAGGTGTCTGGATCACAGTGAAAAGGTCGTATTTTCTTTCTGCAAAAAAATCATTCAGTGCGCGGTGCAGTTGTTCCCCGGTTCCGAAAATGTAGTCTGTGTAGCGCAGATTGGTTGCCGGAGTGCGGGCGCTTCCCACACAGTACTGGCTGCGCAGCAGATGGTCATCCATGGCGTCCTCCAGCTGAAGCTCTCCGCGAAGATTCCACAGATTAGATCTTCGTACTACAGAATCTACGCCGCTGAAGGTGTAGTAGGTTTTGCAGCCAATGGGGCCATTTAGGATTACAAGGTTATTTCGGATTCCTTCACAGGCGGAGATGGCCCCTGTGATGTGATCAGCGACAGCGTTTCTCAAATATTGATTTGTCATGCTTCCACCTTCCTTCCAAAGAATTTTCAAACAGCTGGCTCCACCGCAGTGCGCATTCGGTTCCTGCGAAGAAGCCGGAACCAACGTCCCGGGACAGATTTGCTGTGAAGATATCAGCCGGGATACAGGCCTGGGCGATGGAATGATTGAGTATGATAAGGTCTGGTTTTTTCTCTGCTATGGATTTCTTCAGGGATTCCAGGTTCCCATCCCAGTTCTTTGAAAACTGGTGTCTCCAGTCTGCAGTTCTGTCCTCCTTGCTGCCGATGAGGATGGAGCCTACTACATTCCAGCCAAGATCATGGGACAGCTCAAAGATCCAGTCGATATTTTTGTTGTTCAGGAAAAAGAGTACTTTTTTATTTTTATACAAAGGTTTCAGTGCATCAATCTGGTTGCGGTACTGAAGCTGTTTTTCTGCAATTACCTGCTCTGCTTCTGCAGTTTTGCCATAAAGCCTTCCTACCATGCGCAGCCAGTCTGCAGTTTCCGAAAAGCCTCTGGGGAGCTCTCCGTCCAGAAATTTGCAGCCATATTTCTCTTCAAATATGTTCTGCAGCTGATGGCCCAGCTCATCATAACGGGCCATAATGGAATAAGGCGCTTTCTTAAACTGGTGAATGTTTTCCATGAACTCAGCGCAGAGAAAGCGGCAGTTGATGCGGATTCCCATTTTTCCCAGCATGTCCTGAAGATCCATAAAGTTCTTGTCGGTCTGGGAGGAGATGGTGGGTTCATAGACAATGTTTATGCAGTCAGGTTCAGGAGTCACATCAGGATCCACAGCTTCCAGGGCCAGGGTTTTGTAGCAGAGCGCCATGCCGTCATTGTAGTCTCCGGCTTCGATTCCGTCGGTGTGGATGATATACATATTCACTCCAAGAGTTTTCAGTTCTTTTTGAAGAGGAACCAGGTCATCTCCGCTTAAGCCAGGAATGCAGGCGGTAACAGCGATGATATTGCGGATCCCCCGCGCTGCCATTTCCAGTGCTTTCTGCCGGGCATGGTCTACGCTGCCGTATACAGCATCATTTACTGTGATATCCGTGTTTTCAAACTGTCTTGGGACAAAGGCGGGATAGAGAATTCCACGTTCATATAAGCCTCTCCTGGCGTAGCTGCTGAAGCCATTGATGGCATACCAGGTGCAGCTTTTGGGGGCATGGCCAAGAACGGCGGCATCTTTTATGTGGATGGCAAGGTCAACTGCGCCTCGGTAGGCACAGCCGAATAAAGGAACACGGCTGAACGGGTCAGACAGTGCCCGCTTCTTGGTTCCGGAAGGAGCGGCAGGAGTTGGGGGAATCACAACTGCAGGCTTCTTTTCCAGGGCAGGTGCTGTGGCCTGGGAAGGGGTGTCGCCGCGCATGAATAATTCCATTTGCTCTTCGGATAATGGCTGGGCGGGATAAAGCCTGGGCTGGTTTAAAAGCTTCCCTGCGAGCTCAAGGAAAATCTTCGCTTCTGTGCTGTCTGGATCCTTTTCTACAAGAGTCATGGCTTCTTTTTCTGCCTGGGCAAAGCTGCTGCTTCTGGGGATGCGGGCAAGAATAGGAAGGTGCACAGCCTGTGCGAAATCTTCTACCCGTTTGCTTTCGTCACCTACGCCGCGGCTGTTGTAAATGATTCCGGCAATCTGGCTGCCATTTGGATTCAGGTTTTTGATTCCGCAGAGAATGTTGTTGGCAGCATAAATTGCCATAGATTCTCCGCTGGTTACAAGAAAAACGGCATTGGCATACTGTCTGCGGACAGGAACGGCAAAGCCGCCGCACACAACATCACCAAGTACATCATATACAATCTGGTTATAATGCTCCATGGCGTGGAACTGGTTGAGAAAATCAAAAGCGGTCAGGATTCCGCGTCCGGCACAGCCCATTCCAGGTCTGGGACCGCCTGCTTCCACGCAGCCAGTATTCAGAAATCCTGTCATTAACACATCATCCAGTTTCTGTTCATCTTCAGGGGTATTTAAAAGATAATCCAGAACGGTAACAACCTTTCTGCCGTGGTGCAGAAGACGAGTGGAATCGTGTTTGGGATCACAGCCGATCTGAAGCACTTTGCTGCCGCAGGCTGCCAGGGCAGCACTCAGATTGGCGCTCATGGTGGATTTCCCGATTCCGCCTTTTCCGTAAACTGCAATTTGCATGATGTTCCTCCTCTGTGTATTTTTACTGTGTATAAGGATATCATATAGGGGTGGCGGATACAATGTCTGCATGGGAGGAAAAGGCGTTTTTCCGGAGCTGCGGCACATTTTCTGGCATGGAAATATTCTTATAAAACCAGTTGAAATTAAAGGGCAACAGTTGTAAAATTTATCTATAAAATTGACCTGGACAGCTTTCTGACATCAGAAAAAAGCCATGATGTTAGAAGGCTGTTTTTATATTTTGTTTTGGAAAGAAGATGGTGGAAAATGAGGGTGAAAGGGTTATGAGGAAGCGAGTAATGGCGCTGGTCTGGGGGATTTTGCTGGTGCTGATGACGGCTTGCGAGACGTTTGCAGCGGCTGTGCCGCAGGAAGATACGCCGGAATATAAGATTGGATTTTATGCGTTTGACTGCTATCATATGCAAGATGAGGACGGGAGGCGTTCCGGTTACGGTTATGAGATGATGCAGAATGTTTCCAAATATCTGCAGTGCACGTTTTCTTATGTAGGCTATGATAAGACCGCAAAGGAATGCGAGGAGATGCTGCGAAGCGGAGACATTGACATTTATACTGCAGCAAGGAAGACTGAGGAGAGGGAAGCGGAGTTTGCTTTTTCCAAGCATCCGGCGATTACAGCGACTACATGTATGAACGTGAAGGTGGGCAACACGGATGTAGTGGCCGGTGACTATTCTACCTACGATGGTCTTCGCGTAGGACTTCTGGCACGTCACACCTATAACGACAGCTTCAAGGAATTTGCCAAAGAAAAAGGCTTTGACTGTGAGATTATTTATTATGAAACTCCTACAGAGCTTACCGATGCACTGATCAATGATGAGGTGGATGCGCTGGTAAACAGCTACATCCGCATTCCGGAAGATGAGAGTGTAGTTGAGAACTTCGGACAGACTCCATATTACATAATGGCCCGAAAGGAAGACCAGAATCTGATCGACCAGATCGACAATGCCATTGACTGCATGAACCGGGAAACACCGAACTGGAGAACGGATCTGTATAACAAGTATTACGGTTCCCAGAATCAGAATACGGAGTTCACGGATGAGGAGACGAAGCTTCTTGCAGAGCTTCAGGAATCCGGCACTGTGATCCGCGGCGTGATGAATCCGGATGCATCTCCTTATTCCTGGTATGACAATGGCGTGGGACATGGCATTGCAGCCGATATTTTCCAGGCTACAGCAGAGCTGCTGGGACTGAAATATGAAATCGTTTCTGTGGAAACCAAGGCAGAATACGAAGAACTTCTGGAATCCGGTGATGTGGATGTCTGGATGGATGTGGACGGCAGCTACGATAAGGAAGGAACCTTTGCGTACAAGACCACAGATCCTTACCTGACCACAACCGTATCGGTTCTTAGAAAGCGTGGCTCCTCCGGTAAATTCCAGAAGCTGGCAATGGTAAGCAACAATATTTCCATCAGACAGATTATCTCCGAGATGTGGCCGGAGGCAGAAGTTATAACTCTGGAAAACAATGAAGACTGTGTTGAAGCAGTTACAACAGGCAATGTGGACGGTGCGCTGCTTATGAGCTACACAGCCCAGGAACTGGCGAGAAATGATGTACAGAATCGTTTAAGCGTAGATATTGTTCCAGGTGCCGCCCTGAGTATGGAAATGGGGGTCAATGCCAGGGATGATTACCACTTCTATGGACTCTGGGAAAAAGCGCTGGCAGATATTTCCAAGCAGCTTGGCGAGGAGATCGTACAGAAAAATACAGAGGCAGTAACAGAGACCAGTATAGTGGCATTCCTGTTTGATAATCCTATTTATCTGATGGTGGTGATCGCGGCTATTTTCCTGATCCTGTTTTTTGTTATTCTGTATGTGCAGTCTGTTAAGAGCAAAAACAAACAGAAGCGCATTGCTGTGGAGCTTGCCGAGGCTTTGAAGTCTGCCAAGGAAGCCAATGAGGCCAAGCAGAATTTCTTTTCCAAGATGAGTCATGATATCCGGACTCCGCTGAACGTGGTTCTGGGAATGACACAGATTGCACAGAAGTATAAGAACGACAGTGCAAGGCTGGAACGTTCTCTGGAAAACATTACCACAGAGGGCAATTATCTGCTGACGCTGGTGAATTCCATTCTGGATATGAACCAGTTGGAATATGGCTATATTGAACTGCTTGAAGAGCCTTTTTCCCCGGCAGAAAGCACGGAGTGAAGCGTTGAGATCCTTCGTCCTCTGGCTGAGAAGAAGGAGCAGCATCTGAGTGTGACATGTGAAGGAACGGATCAGGTAGTTGTGGGAGACGGCAATCGTTTTCAGCAGATCATGATCAATATTATTTCCAATGCCATCAAATATACGGACGCTGGAGGAACCATTCAGGTAGAACTGAAATGCCTTCCGGGAAATCGAGTACGGTTTATCTGTAAGGATAACGGAATCGGCATGTCAGAGGAATTTGTAAAGCATATCTGTGAGGATTATGCAAGAGCAGAGGACAGCCGGATTTCCCAGACAGAGGGAACGGGACTTGGAATGTCTGTAGTTAAGGGCTTCACGGATCTGATGAAAGGAACCTTAACTGTGGAGAGTGAAGAGGGAAAAGGTTCTGTGTTTACAGTGGAGATCCCGTTTAAGGAAGCCACCAAAGAGCAGGCAGAGGCAGTGCTTCATCCGCCGATTGAGGACGATGGACACCGTGAGCGGTTCAATGGAAAGCATGTGCTTCTGGTTGAGGATAACATGCTGAATGCGGAAATTGCCACAGAGCTTCTGCAGAGTATCGGCCTGGTGGTTGACTGGGCTGAGAATGGAGCAGAAGGCGTGAAGAAGTTTGAGACTTCTAAGCCCGGGGAATATTTCGCGGTGTTTATGGATGTTCAGATGCCGGTTATGGATGGCGTGGAAGCTACCAGACAGATTCGAGGATGCAGTCGGGAGGACAATGATATTCCGATTTTTGCGATGACAGCCAATACCTTTGCAAGCGACCGTAAGATCTGTAAGGACGCAGGCATGAACGGATATATTGCCAAGCCTGTAAACATTAAGGATATTGAAAGTACCTTACGGGAAGGCACAGAATAAGAAAGATATAGCGGGACGTCTGGGTGATAAGGTTCACTCTGGCGTCCTGTTTTCTTTGTTGACAAATTTTCCCGGGCAAGGGTATACTGAGACGGTAAAGCAAATCTGTAATCCAAGGAAGAGATTACACAAGGAGGAAAGAGTTATGAAAAACAACAGCAGTATCAAAACTGTAGTTGCAATCGGTATTGGCGCAGCACTGTTCTTCGTGCTGGGACGTTTCGTTGCGATCCCAAGCCCGGTTCCGAACACAAACATCAGTCTTCAGTACGCAGTACTTGGACTTCTGGCAGCAATGTACGGTCCGGTTGCAGGCGGACTGATCGGTTTCATCGGACATGCGCTGATCGACCTGTCCTGGGGTGGAAGCCCATGGTGGAGCTGGGTTATCACATCTGCATTTGTTGGTGTTGTAATTGGTCTGTTTGCCAAGAAGCTTGATGTTCAGGAAGGCGATTTCGGCAAAGGCAAGGTTACCATTTTTGCAATTGCCAATGTAGTTGCACATGTTGTCGGATGGGTAGTTGTTGCCCCAGTTCTGGACATTGTGATCTATGCGGAGCCGGCAAATAAAGTATTTGCACAGGGTGTATTTGCAGCAGTATCCAACACAATTACAGGTGCTGTTGTCGGCGGACTTCTGATCCTGGCATACACAAAGACAATTGCCAAGAAGGGATCCCTGGATCAGGAATAATCTGAAAAAATAGGAAAATGAAATGGTCCTGTCACAGGTGGTACATATAATTTCACGAAATTGTGTGTATCTGCCTGGGACAGGGCTTTTTTTTCTGCTTTTATCAGGCTCATTTATTATTGTGAAATCAAGGGTTTCATGGTATGCTTAAATGTTGTCAAGAATAAAAAAATTGTGACAGAGGATTAATAAATGACAGAGAAAAAATCTCCTATTATTTCTTTTAAGAATTTTTCCTTCCAGTACCGGGCGCAGAAGAAGCCTACCCTGAAGGAAATTAATCTGGATATTTATCCGGGCGAGCGGGTGCTGATCGCAGGTCCCTCCGGCTGCGGAAAAAGTACTCTGGCTGGCTGCATCAATGGATTAAATCCGTTTTCCAATCCGGGAGAGTGCAGCGGGGAGCTGACTGTGGATGGAGTGGACGCGCCGAAGAGCAGTATTTTTGAGCTTTCCGCCCATGTGGGAACTGTACTGCAGGACCCGGATGGCCAGTTTATCGGTTTGACAGTTGGGGAGGATATAGCCTTTGCACTGGAGAACAGCTGTATGCCCCAGGATGAAATGCATGAGATCACCCGCCATGCGGCAGAACTGGTAGGAATTCAGGATCATCTGGATTATGCCCCTCATGAGCTTTCCGGCGGGCAGAAGCAGAGAGTCAGCCTTGCGGGAGTTATGGTGGATCAGGTGAAGATCCTGCTGTTTGATGAGTCGCTGGCGAACCTGGATCCGGCTACCGGCAAGCAGACCATTGAGCTGATTGATGAGATCCAGGAAAAAACAGATACTACGGTTGTAATTATTGAGCACCGTCTGGAGGATGTGCTCTGGCGGGATGTGGACCGCATTATCCTGATGGGTGAGGGAAAGATTCTGGCGGATCTGCACCCGGATGAACTTTTGTCCACCAGCCTTCTTGAGGAAAATGGAATCCGCGAGCCTCTTTATCTTACGGCAATGCGCTATGCAGGGGTAGAACTGACACCGGAGAAAAAGCCTTCCCATGTAGATTCTGTGGTGATTGACGAGGCGGATAAAAAGAAAATAACAGACTGGTTCCAGACTCGTCCGTCAGCGGAGCCGAAAGGGGAGCAGGAGCCTTTGCTTGAAGTGAAGGGACTGACCTTTGGATACGAGAAAAAGCAGCGGACCCTGGAGGATGTGACGCTTACTATCCGCAAGGGTGAAATGGTCAGCATTGTTGGCAAAAACGGTGCCGGGAAATCTACCTTTTCCAAGCTGGTGTGCGGCTTTGAGACACCGGATTCCGGGGAGATCCTTTTTGCGGGAAAGGACCTGCTGCAGGAAAATATTAGGCATAGAGCGAAGCATATTGGCTATGTGATGCAGAATCCAAACCAGATGATTTCCAAGACCATGATTTTGGATGAAGTGGCGATGAGCCTTCGCAATATGGGCAAAAGTGAGGAAGAGATCCGGGAAAAGGTGGAGGAGACGTTGAAGATCTGCGGACTATACCCCTTCCGAAACTGGCCGGTTTCTGCACTTAGCTTCGGACAGAAAAAGCGTGTGACTATTGCAAGCGTACTGGTTCAGGATCCGGAGCTGATCATTCTGGATGAGCCGACGGCGGGACAGGATTTTCACCACTATACAGAAATCATGGAGTTCCTTCGGGGATTGAATGAGAAGGGTGTGACAGTTGTGATGATCACACATGATATGCACCTGATGCTGGAATATACGCCAAGGGCACTTGTGTTTGCAGACGGAAGGCTGATCGCGGACCGGAGTGCGGCTGGGGTTCTGTGTGATCCAAAGCTGATCGGGCAGGCGGCACTGAAGGAGACCAGCCTTTTTACCCTGGCGAACCATCTGGATATTCGTCCGGCGGAAGCCTTTGTTGAGCGTTTTATTGAGGAAGACAGGGAGGTGAGAAGTCATGGCTGCTAAGACAGTACTTAATTATCTGCCTCGCGAGAGTGTGATCCATAAGCTGACCGGAACCACCAAGCTGGCGTTTTTCCTGCTGTTTACTTTTGCAAGCATGATTACTTATAACACCTGGATCCTGCTTGGGCTGTTTGCGGTAAGTCTGGCGGCGTTTAAGCTGAGTAAGATCAAATTCCGGGAAGTCCGGTTTATGATGATCTTTATGCTGGTATTTCTGGTGCTGAACAACCTGTTTATTTTCCTGTTTGATCCTAATCAGGGAACGACTTTGTATGGAACCAGACATGTGCTTTGCCATCTGTTCTGGAGATATGATTTGACTGCGGAGCAGTTGTTTTATATGCTGAATATTTCCCTGAAATATTTTGTGGCGCTTCCGGTTGCAATCCTGTTTATTTCTGCCACCAATCCCAGTGAGTTTGCAGCCAGCCTGAACAGTATTGGGATTTCCTATAAGGTGGGATATTCGGTGGCGATTGCCCTTCGGTACATTCCGGATATCCAGAGAGATTACCACAGCATCAGCCAGGCACAGCAGGCACGAGGGGTTGAGCTGGGAAAAAATGAGCACTTTTTTGCAAGGCTGAAGAATTCGGTGAATATTCTTCTTCCGCTGATCCTTACCAGCCTGAACCGAATCGACACCATTTCCAACGCCATGGAACTGCGTGGCTTCGGCAAAGACAAAAAACGAACCTGGTACACCAGACGCCCCTTTGCAAGAAGGGATTTCATTGTACTGGGAATCGGCGTCCTGCTGCTGGTGATCAGTTTGACAGTGACGATAAAGTGGGGAAGATTTTATAATCCGTTTGTGTAAAAAGAAAAAATGGCTTCAAATTTGTCGGGGACAGATTTGGAGCTTTTTTAATTGTAAACGGGTGGGGGAAATGATAGAATCAGGAGATAGGAAGATTTATGACAAAGGAGCAAAAAGGTTATGCACTTAAAGCATATTTTTGAATCAACAGATTTCGTTCATGCAAGCGGAACGAAGGAGGAATTGCAGGTTGCAGAGTTTCTGAAGAGCCAGTGTGAGGAGCTTGGAGTACCTGCGCATCTGGAAGGATTCCGGGTGGCAATGGGAGACATTGAAGAGGTTCATCTGCTGGCGGATGGACAGGAGATTCCATGTAAGGCTCTTAGCTGCTGCGGAAGCGGCGTAGTGGAAGGGGAGCTTTATTATATGCCGGGAATGGATCCGGTTTCCCTGGCTGGGGCAAAGGACAAAATCGTGCTGTTGGATCAGGGCGTGGGATTTTTCAGTTACCATGATCTGATGAAGGCTGGGGCGAAGGGACTTATTTTCCAGTACGGAAACGTACATTATCCAAATACAGATATTGACCAGCGGGATCTTCGCGAGGCAGCAGTTGGGGAGGAACGTAAGGTGCTTTGTGCCATGATTCATTCCGGTCAGGCTATGGAGCTTGTGAAAAATAAGGTAAAAAATATCCGCCTGGAAATTTCCCAGCATGAGTATGACGGGGAATCCCACAATGTAATTGCGGAGATTCCAGGAAAAAGAGAGGAATACATTGTGCTTAGCGCACATTATGATACTACCTCATTGTCCCACGGTGCTTACGATAACATGAGCGGCTGCGCCGGATTGCTTGGAATTATGGAACAGCTGAAGGACAAGGAGCTGAACTATGGTCTGCGATTCGTATTCTGCGGCAGCGAGGAGAGAGGACTTCTGGGCTCCAAGGCTTATGTCCGTGACCACGAATCTGAATTGGAAAAAATGGTGCTGAACATTAACCTGGATATGATCGGAACTTATCTTGGAAAATTCATCGCCTGCGTTTCTGCAGAGGATAAGCTTGCTCATTATATCTCTTACATGGCAGCGGAAGTGGGATTTCCGGTAGAGGCCAAACAGGGCGTTTATTCCAGTGATTCTACGCCGTTTGCGGACAAAAGTGTTCCGGCCCTTTCCTTTGCCCGCCTTGCAAGCTCCAATGTGGCACCAATCCACTGCCGCTATGACCTGATGGAGGTAATGTCCATGGAGCAGCTGCAGAAGGATATTGATTTCCTGGCGAAGTTCACAGAGCGTTTTGCCAATGCAGTTGTGTGCCCGGTTTCCAGAGAGATTCCAGAGAAAATCAAGACAGAACTGGACGAGTACCTTTTCAGAAAAAGAAAAGAGCAGTAAAAAGATGAAGTACAAGGTTGTGGAAATTCAGGAAGATGTGGATTTCGGATGTGAGGAAAGAAGCGAAGATTCGCCGGTTATGGCAGTGGTGCTTCTTGAAGGCGAGGACGGAAGCGAAATGATGACCCGCCAGGCGGACCAGATGCTTTATGACAGGGGAATTGATGAAGGGGACTCAGTTGAGTTTGATGAGAGACATGAGCTGGTGAAGCGGCACTAGAGCGTGTTTGAAAAATCATTCCCGCAATCTGCACGTCCCACTTTGCGGTATATTTTACCCAAATTCGGTTGCCGTAGCCCGCTACGGCGCCCTCATCTGGGCAAAATCTCCCACAAATTGTGACGCACATCTTGCAGAAAGCCTTTTTCAAAC
>CAVJRB010000355.1:0-4462 GCA_963651655.1 bacterium
ACCGGATTTTTCAGGATTCCTTCCGTGAAATACAGGCTGCAGTCACCATGAATATCACGGCACATCAGCTGGTTCATCCTTTTTTCTTCCATCTCATTCAGATAGGTTTTGCCAAAATTCAGTTCTACATAGGTATGGGCTTTTTCCAGTGCTTCCGGCGGCACCACCTTGATCTTGTGTTTTGTCTGCCGTTCTTCTTCCATCTCCTGGGTCACATTGGCATTCTCCATGCCTGCCGCGTTGGAGGTCAGCTGCTCCATGTAGCTTTCCAGGGCATCCTCGTACATTTCCTCAGAAAGATAATCCTGCCAGTCAAATTCAGTCAGATCCTCTATGGTAACTGCCAGAACCTGCTCAAGAGTTGCCTTCTTGGAATAATCAGGATCTGCCACTTCGTTATATACAGTGTCGATCACGCGGATTAAAGACATGGTGTCTTTTACTTCTGCCGCACCTGCTATCATATTTATATAATAATAGATTCCTTTGGAACGGTCTGAAGCGCTTAAGGAAGCATTTATGCCTGAAGTATCTGATACCTCTGCCAATTCTCCTACTTGCTCATTTAAAGGATTTTTCTCAATAATATTTTTTCCGGCAGCTTGATTTCTGTCTTCTGTAGCTTTTTTCGAAACAGCAGCACCTTGTTTTCCTCTGTCAATCCTTCTTCGCAGCATATTCACCCTCAGGTATCCAAGCTTGTCTGCTGCCGACGGCATCCGCTCATATTCCTGGTCCAGAATGTCCTCGCAGGCTCTTCTTTGCATTTCCCAGATTCCAGGACGCTCCTGGCAGATCCGGTCTCCAATGGCTTCCTCAATACAAAGCTGGGAGACAAAGGTAAGAGCCGTCTCATCTGCACCCATAAAAATCTTCTTCACCAGATACATTCCCAGGAAATCCTTGTCAAAGAATTTCGCCAGTGCTCCCTGCTTGATTCCGTCATAAAGGGCAATGTCCTTAGAGCGCAGAAAAAGGGAAACATCCGGCTTCATCTGCTGGGTATAGTCCCCGCTGATGGTCCACAGAAGATTGCGGATGCGGTTTTCCAGTTCCAGCTGATAATCCTGAATACTAAGTTCTTCCTTGTCATTCCACTTGGCCTGAGACTCTTCTGCATCCTCAAGATCAACTACTTTTGCCAAAAGCTTCTCAGACTCACCATCTGCCCTTTTTCCTGTGGAAGGCTTCATTTCCAGGGAAACTTTTTTCGCCTTATCTTCCATAAACATCTTCCCGTGTCCAGCTCTGGGGAATTCTGGTTCTCACCACATCCTCCACGATTTCCTTTTCAAACACATCGAATGTCTTATTCACAATTCCCATGCGCACAGCCTGCCATGGAGAAAGCCCGGTGCGCACGATCTTCATGGCTGCCAGAAGTCCGCGAAGATCCAGGGGCTTTGTGGAAATCTCGCTGTTCATGGATTTCTGCTGCAGATCCATAAACACGCCGATAAACTGCTCCACAGCTTCCTTCTTTGCATCCGGGAACATTCTGTGAAAAATAAATCCAAGTGTCTCCTCATTCTGCGCAGGCATGTCGATCACCAGGAAACGGGACACCAGCGCCTCATTCAGCTCCTTGGTTCCTGCATAGCCATAGTTCATGGTTCCGATAAATCTTGCAGCCGGGTGCAGGTCGATCTTATCGTATCCCGGCACGTCAATGGAACGGCGGTAATCCAGTGTGGCATGAAGCACGGAAACCGCATCGTTTTTCGCCATATTGATCTCATCCAGAATTCCAAATCCGCCTTCCTGGGCGCACTGGTAAATGCTTCCCTTGCGAAGCTTCACCTGATTGTCCTCAAAGGTATCGGTACCGATCAGGTCTCCGCTGTTGGTATTGACATGGAAAGATACATTATACACCGGGCGCCCGAAAATAAATGCCAGGTTCTCTGCCAGCACATTTTTTCCAGTTGCCTTGGGGCCGGCAAGAAGAAGGTTCTCTCCTTCCAATATAGCAGCCATCCCCATTTCCAGGGTTTCTTTTCCATAAAATGGAAGGGAAGGCTTCATAAGACGATGCTTCGCTTCCTCTGAAACGCCGTACTCTTTCCGGTAATCTGCAGCTGCCTGAATCAGCCCTTCTGCAACACCCTGTTCTTCTAAAAAATCAAACTCACTCATATATTCTGAAATCTCCTGTTACTTTTTACACTTTATCCCTTTAATAGAAAAGAGGACTGTCTGCACAGTCCTCCTAAAAACTTACGGCTCGAAAACAAGATCTCCGTAAGATGGCATCGGCCACATTTCCTTGTCAACCAGCATTTCCAGCTCGTCAATCGGCTGTCTTAATTTTTCCATTGCAGGTACCAGCTTCTCTCTGCAGAACACTGCTCTGTCACGTCCTTCCGGATGAGCCTCCACCTGATCTACCAGCTTGCTTAACTTATTCATGGCACTGTTCACTTCCTTCAGAAGCTTGCTTGCCTTTTTCAGAAGATCGGTCTGCACGCTTACATCGATAGGTCCAACTGCTTTCACCTGATTGATGGATTCTGCAAGAACCGTTGTATACTTGATCACTGCCGGAATGATCTGCTTGGTAGCCATATCGACCATGGTCTTGGCTTCAATATTGATTGCTTTCGCATAAATCTCATACTGGATCTCCGCTCTGGATTCCAGCTCTGTCTTTGTAAATACGCCGAACTCTCCGAAAAGCTCCACTGCCTTGTCGGTAGTCAGTGCCGGGATGGCATCTACCATAGACGGCAGAATTGGAAGTCCGCGGCGGCGTGCTTCTTTTTCCCACTCTGGTGCGTAGCCGTTGCCATTAAATACGATTCTCTGATGCTCTGTTGCATATTTCTTGATCAGGTCATGAACAGCCAGATCGAAGTCCTCTGCTTTTTCCAGAATGTCGCAGGCTTCCTTGAAGGCTTCCGCTGTAATGGTATTCAGCACTACGTTGCATGCGGAAATAGAATCCTTGGAGCCTACCATACGGAACTCGAATTTGTTTCCGGTAAAGGCAAATGGGGAGGTACGGTTGCGGTCTGTGGCATCCTTCATGAAATCCGGAAGGGTCTTAACGCCAGTGTCAAGCTTCTCGCCTGTCTTGCTTCTGGTTGCGGTTCCGGTGCTGATCAGCTGGTCTAATACATCCTCGAGCTGCTCTCCCAGAAATACGGAAATAACAGCCGGCGGAGCCTCATGTCCTCCAAGACGCTGGTCGTTTCCAACATCTGCTGCGGACTCACGAAGAAGATCTGCATGCTTGTCAACAGCCTTTAAGATACAGGTAAGCACCAGAAGGAACTGGATATTCTCGTGAGGTGTCTTGCCTGGCTCCAGAAGATTGATTCCATCGTCTGTAGTAAGGGACCAGTTGTTGTGCTTGCCGGATCCGTTCAGTCCTGCAAATGGTTTCTCATGAAGAAGGCAGCGCATTCCATGACGGCTTGCTACTTTCTTCAGAATGCGCATCATGATCTGGTTGTGGTCCGCTGCGATGTTAACCGGAGCGTAGATCGGAGCCAACTCATGCTGTGCAGGTGCTACTTCATTGTGCTGTGTCTTGGCTGTCACGCCTAACTTCCAGCACTCTTCATTTACTTCTTTCATGTATGCGGAAACTCTCTGACGGATGGTTCCGAAATAATGGTCATCCATCTCCTGTCCCTTCGGCGGCATTGCGCCAAAAAGAGTGCGTCCGGTATAAACCAGATCCTTTCTCTGCATATATTTTTCTTTATCTACAAGGAAATATTCCTGCTCTGCGCCAACAGAAGGAGTAACTCTTCTGGAGGTTGTATTTCCGAAAAGTCTGAGAAGGCGTAATGCCTGTGTGTTGATTGCTTCCATAGAACGAAGAAGCGGGGTTTTCTGATCCAGCGCCTCTCCTGTGTAGGAGCAGAATGCAGTAGGGATACATAAGGTTCCGCCAGCTGCGTCATGTCTTACAAATGCCGGTGAGGTACAATCCCATGTTGTATAGCCTCTCGCCTCAAAGGTTGCACGAAGCCCGCCGGATGGAAAAGATGAAGCATCCGGCTCACCTTTGATCAGCTCTTTGCCGGAAAAGCTCTGAAGAACCTTTCCATTCTCCATAGGTGCGGTGATAAATGCGTCATGCTTCTCTGCAGTTACGCCTGTAAGGGGCTGGAACCAGTGGCTGTAATGCGTAGCGCCTTTCTCAATGGCCCATTCCTTCATCTCATGGGCAACCACATCTGCGACCTCCATGGAAAGCTCCTTGCCTTCCTCAATGGTCTTCTTCAGTTCCTTGTAAACTTTCTTCGGCAGACGTTCCTGCATGACGGAATCATTGAATACATCACATCCGAATAATTCCTTCACATTAACATAATCTCCCATTGTTCCTCTCCTCTCGTTCATCACACATTACTGGTTTTATTTTATCTTGAGCAGCTTGCTGACCTTTCGCGCAGGGTAACTGTTCAGTACCTTCACAGTTACACGCTTCGCGATGCACAGAAATCATGCT